>DATFAX010000136.1:0-22473 GCA_035254125.1 Holophagaceae bacterium
GTGGATCCCACCCGCACCACGGTGAGCGCCACCATCGACAACAACTTCATCACCAACCTGCCCATCAACCGCCGCGACTTCACGGCCTTCTCCCTCACCACCCCCCAGGTGGCCAAGGACAACGGCCCCACGAGCCAGGGCGGCGCCGCCTCCAGCTCGGGCCTCTCCTTCTCCGGCCAGAACGCCCGCGCCAACAACATCATGGTGGACGGTTTGGACAACAACGACGTGAGCGTGGGTTCCACCCGCACCACGTTCAGCCAGGACGCCATCCAGGAGTTCGTGGTGGTGGCCAACGGGTTCTCCGCCGAATACGGCCGGGCCGCGGGTGGCACCCTGAACATCATCACCAAGAGCGGTGGCAATGATTTCAGCGGCAGCGCCTTCTACTTCTTCCGCAACAGCTCCATGGAGGCCAAGCGCCCCCTCGCGGGCTCCACCACCTCCGATTTCAAGCAGACCCAGTTCGGCGCCACGGTGGGCGGCCCCCTCGTGAAGGACAAGCTCTTCTACTTCGTGTCCGTGGAGCGCTTCAACCGCGATGACACCAACAACATCACCATCGGCCAGAACTACACCGTGGGCCTCGACAACCACCCGGTGGACCTCTTCGCCGCCGTGAACAGCGCCACAGGCATCCAGCTCACCAACGGCCCCCAGGACTACAACGAGAACTACACCACCGGCATCGTGAAGTTGGACTGGGTGCAGTCCGACAACAGCCGCTGGAACATGCGCTACAGCCAGGCCAAGGAAGTGAATGAGAACCAGCTCCCCTGGAGCGGCCTCATGGATCGCAGCGCTGGCGGCGCCCGGGAGATCAAGGACAGCGGCTTGAGCATCGGCAACACCTGGACCGCCTCCGCCACCTTCGTGAACGACTTCCGGGTGCTGATCAGCAACCGCGATCACAGTCTCCTGAGCCTGGACGACACGCACAGCCCCTACCTCTCCCTCCAGGGTTACGGCACCGTCGGCACCCAGCGCTTCCTCCCGCAGCTCCGCAAGGAGGGCAACACCGAGCTGGTGGAGTCGGCCACCTTCTTCCTCGGTTCCCACACCCTGAAGACCGGCGTGGACCTGATGCAGACCCACCTGGAAGGCACCCTGCCCCTCCAGTTCGCGGGTGTGTACCGCTTCCAGGCCCTGGGCGCCATCAGCCCCACCGTGGCCATCGCCAACGGCCTCCAGGCCTTCACGGGCGTCGGGGTGAACCCCACCACCGGCAATTCCACCTCGGCCCTCAACCCCTTCAATGGGCAGCCCGGCCTCCCCTTCGCCTTCGTGCAGGGCTTCGGCGACTACTACCTGAACTACAAGGCCAAGTACTACAGCGCCTTCCTCCAGGATGACTGGCAGATCACCCCCAGCTTCTCCTTGAAGCTCGGCCTCCGCTTCGACAAGGAGGAGCTGCCCGCCTTCAAAGACGCGCCCGACTACGACCTCCTGGAAGCGGGCGGCACCCGGCTGGATGGCAGCAACCAGCTCGCGACCTTCACCCTGAACCCCATTCCCACCTCCACCGGAGCCACCGGCGCCAATGGCAAGACCTACCGGTCCGCGGATCTCTTCAAGACCCAGCGCGACTGGAGCAGCTCCCGGGTGAGCCCCCGCCTCGCCTTCAACTGGCAGGTCGGCCCCACCAACCGCATCTACGGTGGCTACGGCCACTTCAGCGGCCGCACCCAGCTGGGACCCTACTCCGCCGTCTACCTCAACAACGGCCGGGACCTGATCACCGTGATCCAGACGCCGCTCGACACCGTGGGCGGCGCCCCCGCCCCCTGGTACAGCTGGGCCCAGCCCAACCACCGGTACCAGAATTACGCCTCGGTCCCCACCACGGCGAACAAGCGCGGCATCCTCCTCCCCGGCAAGTACGAGATGCCCCTCACGAAGCAGGCCAACCTGGGCTGGGAATTCACCCCCCGCCCGAACCTCCGCTTCACCTTCGACGCCGTACACGTGGAAGGCGAGAATTTCCTCAACGTGCGCGACGTGAACGCCGCCGTTCCCGACCCCGCCTTCACCGGCGCCCCCGGCCAGCTGCCCACCCGCCGGGTGGACAACGGCTACGCCTCCGTGCACCGGTATGACGGCAGCGGCGAGAGCAAGTACACCTCCTACTCCGTGGGCACCGCCTGGCAGATGCAGGACCGCTTCTCGGTCTCCCTCAGCTACACCTGGAGCAAGACCGAGGACAACTACACCGACTGGGTGACGGATGTGACCCCCCGCAACACCTTCGACCCCAAGGACGAGATGGGCATTTCCAATCAGGACCAGCGCCACCGGGTGCTCGCCAGCCTCGTTTACAACACGAAGGGCTACAACAACGCCTTCGCCAAGGACTGGGTGATCTCCCTCATCGGCCGCTTCGCGTCCGGTCGCCCCTACTCGCAGCTCACGGGTGTGGACAACGACTACGGCATCGTGGGCGGGCGCCCCTGGGGCAACTTCGACGGCGGCGCCCCCGCCGCGGACCGTCCCAATGGCGTGGCCCGCAACTCCGAGAACATGCCCTTCTCCAAGAACGTGGATCTCCGTGTGAGCCGCACCTTCCACGTGGGCAAGAAGGCCGGGTTCGAGGTGATGCTCGACGTGTTCAACGTCTTCAATCACTACAACGTGACCTCCATCCAGAACGTTCAGAACGCCCCCAACTACGGCCAGCCCATCGTGCAGAGCAACGTGGACTTCAACCGTCAGATGCAGCTGGGTGCGCGCTACACCTGGTAGGCTGCGGCCTTCCGCTGAAACGCCCGGGTCCGCCCGGGCGTTTTTGTGGACCCGCGACCGCCCCGGAACGCGGATTTTTCACCGGCGTCCCCTTTGGATAGACTGGAAGGTCCGAGAGGGGTTTGACATGAAGCTGGTGACCTTCCTGCGCGATGGATCCGAACGCATCGGATGCGTGTTGCCGACCGGTGCGATCCTGGACTTCCACGCGGCTGAGAGCCGCCTGGCGGTGGACATGCTCACCCTCATCCGCCGGCAGGATGAGCTCATGCCCCTGGCCCGGGCCCTGGAAGCCTCGGCTCCCGCCGCCGCCCAGGTGGCCCTGGCCGATGTGACCCTCCTCGCCCCCGTGCCCCGCCCCGTGTCCATGCGCGACGGCTACGCCTTCCGCCAGCACGTGATGACCGCCCGCCGCAACCGCGGCCTGGAGATGATCCCCGAGTTCGATCTCTTCCCCGTGGCCTACTTCACCAATCACCAGGCCGTCACCGGCCCCGGCGTGCTGGAGGTACAGGAGCATCACCTCACCCGCCTCGACTACGAGCTCGAGGTCGCCATCGTCACCGGCCGCCCCCTGCGCAACCCCACTCTGGCCGAGGCTGATGCCGCCATCTTCGGCTACATGATCATGAACGACTGGAGCGCCCGCATGCTCCAGATGGAGGAGATGAAGCTCTCCCTCGGGCCCTGCAAGGGCAAGGACTTCGCCACCTCCCTGGGCCCCTGGCTCGTGACCAAGGACGAACTGGACCTGGAGCAGACCCCCCAGGGTGAAGTGCTCAACGCCCGCATGACGGCCACCGTGAACGGCAAGCTGCTCAGCGACGGCAACACCAACACCATGAACTGGACCTTCGCCCAGATCCTCCAGCGCACGGCTTACGGCATCGCCGTCAACCCCGGAGAAGTCATCGGCAGCGGTACCGTGGGGACCGGCTGCCTCCTGGAACTGAACGGTTCCAAGGTGGTGGAGAACCTCTGGCTGCACGAGGGCGACGATGTGGTCATGACCATCGACGGCCTGGGCACCCTGGCCCACCGCATCGTGAAGGTGGACGGCCCCGCCGTGCCCGCCGAACTTGTCACCATGGGCCCTCGCCTCATGGACCACAGCGGCAAGCTCGGCTGAGCCGCTCCGCCCCTCCGCCCTCAAAGGACCTCCCCATGACCCAGCTCCAGATCGAAGACCTCCAGATCGGCGACGGCGCCGAAGCCCGCCCCGGCCAGCAGGTGGCCGTGCACTACACCGGCTGGCTCATGGACGGCCGCAAGTTCGACTCCTCCCTGGATCGCCAGCAGCCCTTCACCTTCCACCTCGGCGCGGGCCAGGTCATCGCCGGCTGGGATCAGGGCGTGGCCGGGATGAAGGTGGGCGGCAAGCGCAAGCTCACCATCCCGCCCCACCTCGGCTACGGCGAGCGGGGTGCCGGCGGCGTGATCCCCGGCGGCGCGACCCTTCTCTTCGAAGTGGAGCTCCTCGCCGTCCGCTGAACCCGGCCACCGCCCGCTACTCCCTGCCCTGGGGCGGCTTCAGACGAAGTCGCCCCAGTCGTTTTCGCAGGTCCGCCAGCGTGTACGGCTTGGCCATGAAGCTCACGGCCGGATCCGCCGCCATCAAGGCCTCGGCCTCGCCATCCATGTAGCCCGAGGAGATGATCACGGGCAGGTCCGGTTCCAGCAGGCGGATGCGTGCCAGGGTCTCGAGACCGGAGAGGCCGGGCATGTTCAGGTCCAGGATCACCACATCGATGGGCTTCCCCCGCTCCATGCGGTGGATGGCCGCCAACCCGGAGTCCACGCCCTCCACCGCGTGGCCCAGGAACTGGAGCATGGTGGGCACCGTGCTCCGGATGAGGTCGTCGTCGTCCACCAGCAGCACCCGCAGGGGGCGGAAGGGCCCCGGGGATTCAGGGACCGCGGGACTCTCGGCCCGGGTTCCCGCCATGCCCGGGAAGCGCAGGGTGATCGTGGTGCCCACGCCCTGCCGGCTCTGGATGTCCAAGGTCCCCCCGTGCGCCTTCACGATGCCGTAGACCATGGCGAGGCCCAGGCCCGTCCCCTTGCCCTGGGCTTTGGTGGTGAAGAAGGGCTCCGTGGCCCGTTGCAGCACTTCGGGTGCCATGCCAATCCCCGTGTCCTCCACCCGCAGCTCCACGCGGCCATCCTCCAGGAGGCGCGTGGCCAGGCGGAGACGCCCGCCCTCGGGCATGGCGTCCATGGCGTTCACACAGAGGTTCATGAGGGCATTGGCCAGGGAGCTGGGGTCGCCCAGCACGCCCGGCAGATCCGGCGCGACCTCCTCCACCAATTCCAGCTTCTGAAGGGTGGTCCGCCGCAACAGCTCCAATTCGCGCTTCACGAGCTGGTTGAGATCCACCCGGGTCGGCTCCTCCACGCCCTTCCGCGCGAACTCGGTGAGGCTCCGCACCAGATCGCGGCCACGGCCCGCCGCGTTCATAACCAGGTCCAGGGATTTCATGAGTGCGGCATCTTCCGCACGCTGCTCCTGGAGACCCGAGGCCACCATGAAGATGGCCCCCAGCACGTTGTTCATGTCGTGGGCGACGCCCCCCGCCAAGCTCCCGAGGCTCTCCAGCTTCTGGGCGTGCTGCACCTCCAGCTCCAGCTGCCGCTTTTCAGCCTCCGCCTCCCGCCGCTCCGTGATGTCGAAGAGGGTGCGGATGATGCGCAACCCGCGGCCACCCCGCCCCAGGAAGATCTCAGCGTGGGTATCGAGGTACCGCAGCGACCCGTCTGGACGGATGATCCGCACCTCACCCCGGAAGGGGGGTGTTCCCGTGGCGACCTTCTGGAAGAGGCCGTCCATGCGGCTCCGGTCCTCCGGATGGATGAGTTCATACATCTCCCGGGCCCGAAGCACGCCATCGGGCCGGGGTTCCAACCCCAGGATGCGGAAGGTCTCCCGGGAGCAGATGAGCTGGTCCGACTCCAACTCCCGCTCCCAGAATCCGATGTGGGCGATGCGTTGCGCGTTGAGGAGACGCTGCTCGCTCTCCTCCAGGGCCTGACGGGCCTGGTATTCCCGGGTCATGTCCCGGAGCATGGCCACCCAGGTACGGCCGCCTTCCATGGGCGTGAGGCTCAGCTCCACGATCCACACCCGGCCATCCTTCGCGCGATGCCGGGTGACGCGGCGCTCGCCCTGGACAAGGAGGTTCACCCGGTTGAACTCGGCGGTGTCCGCCTCCCGGGGATCCTCTTCCAATTGCTGGAGGCGCATCCTCAGCAGCTCCTCCCGGGTGAAGCCCGAGAGCCGGAGGTACCCTTCGTTCACGTCCAGGATGCGGCCCGAGGCATCCAGATGGAGGAACCCGTCCACCGTGGTCTGTAGGATCGCGCGGTACTGTTCGGCACCGATGCGATCCGCTTCCGATGTGGCCTTCAGACGGGCCAAAGAGACCCAGTGGTGCCCCCAGGCCACCAGCGCGGCCAGGCCCACCGCCCACAGCCCCAGGAGCTCGACCACCATGGCCATGAGCCCGGGGAAGCGGCCCAGGTGGAAGAGCGGCTCCATGGGCATGGAAAGGCTCAGCCCCCCGCGCACCTCCCCGACCTTGAAGCCCTGCTCCCGGTGGCAGTTCAGACAGCCCTCCTGGACCTTCAGGGCCCCGAGGAACCGGAGGTAGGTCTGGCCGCCCACGGTCTGGACCTCGGACACCTCCTCCGCCCCGGTGGCCCTCACCCGGTCGAGGGCCCGGGCTTCCCAGGGATCGGGGGCATTGCCCGCGCGAAAGGGGTGGTCCCCGGTGATCTTGGCGCGCAGGCCCAGCGTCTCCTTCCCATCCTCGTGGATCATCCGCGTGAGGTAGGCGGGATTCACGAGGGTCAGGCGCTTGCCCCCCGTGGTGACCACATCCCGCTCTGGCAGGTGGGCGAGGAAGGGGTTCGGCTCCGTGCGGCCATCCAGGGGCACGTAGACGCCACCCCGCTCCGCCACCCAGTTCCGGTAGGCCAGATCCTTCAGATAGGAGGCGCGGATCTGGCGCAGGGCGACCCGACGCTGCTCGAGGTTCACGACCGTGCCTCCGGCCACCCCCACGATGACCAGCAGCACGGTCCACGCGAGGGCCCGCGGCCAGACGAAGGACATGAGGCCGGAGCCCGCAGCGGGGAAGAAGGATCGGGGAACGGGCATCTCAGGCCAGCCTGACTTCCCCACTTTCGGCTTAGGACGCTTTGATGTCAGTTACATTTTGGCAGCCTGGCCGCTACCCGCCGAAAGAATGCCTCAGGTCACTGGACCGGCGTCAGGGCCCGGCCATCACCTTCCGCTGGAGATTGAAGAGGATGCGGAGATCCTCCTCGTCGAGTTCGCGGCCTTCCAGGCCCCTGAAATGCCTGCGGAAGGCCGCCGTGGCGGCTCCGGGCTCCCCCAGGTCATACCCGATCAGGCGGAGGGCCACCTGCGCATCGAAGCCCGCGGGCGGTTCCCCGCGCACGCTATCGGGCCAGAGCCCGAAGCCCGCCTCCGCCAGCCGTGACCAGGGGAACCAAACGCTGGGGTCCTCCTTCAGGGCGGGCAGGGTGTCCCCGTGCCCCACCACCTGGGTGCGGGGGATGTGCAGGCGGGTGGTGAGGTCCTCCAGCAGGCGCAGCAGGGTTCGGATCTGGGCTTCGGGGAAGGGCTCCGCGCCCGTATTGTCGAGTTCGATGCCGATGGACGCAGCGTTGACGTCCCGGAGGGTGCCCCAGGAACCGGAACCGGCATGCCAGGCACGGCGATCCTCATCCACCAGCTGCGCCAGGCGCCCATCCCGCCCGATGAGGTAGTGGCAGCTCACGGGCCCGCTCGCATTGCGCGTCTGGAGCACCTTCAGCGCTTCCTCGAAGGTGGCCAGGGCCGTGTGGTGGAGGACGATGAGCTGGGCCCGCCGGGCATTGTGGTTGGGCGAGGGGGCCCAGGTGGCCAGGGGGTTGTGCCTCGCCCCGCAGGCCAGGGCCCCGGGGAGGAGCAGGAGGGGCAGGAGGCGGGCACCGAGGCGCATCCCTCCTCATACGCCCACCCGGCCAGAAATCAAAGGGCCTGGGCCAACCCCTTGGCCAGAGCCTCCTCGCGCAGGGCCCGCAGCTTCAAGATCGCCGCCCCGGAGGCCGCTTCCTGTTGACGGCCCAGCTCCCGCTGCCGGACTCCCAGGGCTTCCTGCTCCCGGGCCAGAGCCTCCTGTTGCTGGGACAGGGCCTTCATCTTCACAGCGAGGCCCTCCCGTTCCTCCGAGGAGGCGCCGGCCATGCGGGCGCCGAGGCGGCCCTGCTCGGCCCCGAGCCTGCCCTGCCGCCCGCCGAGCTTGCCCTGCTCCCCGCCCAGCTTGCCCTGGGCGGCCCCCAGGCGGCTCACGGGCTCCGCGGCGGCCTTGGCGGCGGCCACGAGGGCGGCATCCTTCACCAGGTACGCCTTCCCCCCCTTCCGGAACCAGAAGCCCGGCCCGGCGTAGCGGCCCGGTTGGGCCTCCTCCCCATCCCCGAAGGAGATCGTGTCGGCCCCCTCGATGAGGGCGAAGCTCTCGCCCTTCTGCAGTCGGGAATCCTGGGGTGGGAGGGGGAGCACGAGGGCGGCGGCGAGCAGACCGGGGAACAGCGGATGCATGGAACCTCCTGGCGATTTGGTCAGGCTTACGAGCCCCTTCGTACTCCGTTTAGGGAGGGTGGGTCCCGAAGCGTACACTTTCCCGATGACCTTCAAGACCGTTCTCGCCTCCGAGCTGAATCCCATCCAGACCAACGCCTGGCTCTGCGCCGGCGTGGCCCCCCGCCCCATCGCCTTCGCCTCAACCGTGAATGCCGACGGGGTGCGGAACCTCTCCCCTTTCAGCTTCTTCAACGCCTTCGGAAGCAACCCGCCCATGGTGGCCTTCGCCCCGAACCGCCGGGGCCGCGACGGCACGGTGAAGCACACTTACCTCAACGCCATCGCCACGAAGGAATTCGTCATCGCCACCGTGAGCCACGCCATGGTGCAGCAGATGAACGTGGCCTCCGCCGAATACGGGGACGGCGTGGACGAGTTCGTGAAGAGCGGCTTCACGCCCCAGCCCGCGCGCTTCGTGAAGGCCGCCCTGGTGGCCGAGAGTCCCTTCCAGATGGAGTGCCGGCTGCACCGGGAGATCGAGCTGGGCACGGGCCCCGGCTCGGGTCTCATGCTCATCGGCGAAGTGCTCTGCTTCCACGTCGATGACTCCCTCATGAAGGGCGAGTTGCCCGATCCCGCCCGCCTGGATCAGGTGGGCCGCAATGGCGGGGCTTACTACACCCGCGCCTTCGGCGAGGCCCTCTTCGAGATCGCCAAGCCCGCGGGCCAGCCCATCGGATGGGACGCCCTGCCCACGGTGCTCAAGCAGAGCCACATCCTCACCGCCAATGACCTCGGGCGCCTCGCCAACAGCGCCGAACGACCCGACCTCGCAGCCGTGGTGTCCCAAACCGGCGATCCAGCCGATGCGGAGGGCCTGGAGCGGGCCCTTCAGGCCGCCCTTCGGCGGGAAGACCTCCCGGAGGCCTGGCGGCTGACGGGCCTGCGACTGCGCCGTTGAAGCGGCCTGGAGGAGGCATGACCCCTCGCGAACTCGTGCAGGAATGGGTGGCCGCCTTCAATCGCGCGGATGCGGATGCCCTGGCCCGGTTCTATGCGGAAGATGCCACGAACCACCAGGTCGCGGAGCAGCCCGTGCACGGGCGTGCCGCGATCCGGGAGATGTTCCGGGCGGGCTTCGCCTCGGCGACGATGATCTGCCTCGTCGAGCACATCTTCGAAGACGGCGAGTGGGCCATCCTGGAGTGGCGTGATCCGCTGGGCCTTCGGGGGTGTGGATTCTTCCACGTGGTGGATGATCAGATCCATTTCCAGCGGGGCTACTGGGACAAGCTCTCCTTCCTCCGGATCCAGGGGCTGCCGATGCCCACCTCCTTCGATTGATCCGTCGGGTCCGGGAGCCCCGGTATTCTGGAGGTTGGCACCTGCGCCACCCCAGGCCCGTTCCGGAGATTCCATGACCACCCCGCTGCCCTCCTCTCCCCTCGAAGTCCTCATCCTGGAGGCGCAGACCGCCAAGCTTTCCCAGGAGGCCTTCCTGGCGAAGCTCGTGGATTCCAAGGTATTCGTGCTCCTGGAAAAGTCCGTGGACGCGGGTTCCGCCTGGGACAACGCCAACAGCCCGATGGTCCTGAACTCCCCCAGCGAGTTCCCCGTGGTGGCCGTCTTCTCCAGCCAGGAATGCGCCCTCCCCGCCCAATCGCATTCTCCCAATCACCCCTACGCCGTCGAGGTGGAATTCAAGCACCTGCTCCGTGGCGTGCAGCCGGGATTGGGCCTGGTGATGAACCCGGGCTTCGCCATCGGGTTTGAGATCGCCCCTGCGGACCTGCAGGCCCTGAAGCGCGCCGCCGGGGTCTAGCTCCCGACTCGGGCTTCACCTCGCTCCGCGTCTCCCGCGAAATCCCCCGGATTCTTACCCCCGGTCCAACGCCGGGAGGAACAGGTCCGTGAGGAACGCCGTCACCGCCTCCAGGTCCAACTCACCCGCCCGCGCCGCCTGCAGCACGACCTCCACCGCCGCGGCCACCATGGACCAGGCCATCCATCCCGCGGGGAAGGGCCCGAGGCGCCCTTCCCGCTGGCGCGCCTCCAACTGTCCCTGGATGTCCGCCACCAGGCCGTGGAACGACGGGGAGCCCTCCATGCTGGTCCGAAAGCGGGCCAGGTTGCGCTCCACCAGGGGAATGGCGCCGGGATGCGCCGCCAACACGGCCACGTAGGCGCGGAAGCCCTCCCGCACGAAGGCCTCCATCGAAGGGGCGGCCCCCTGGGCCTGGGCCACGGCCCGCCGGATCTCTGCGACCAAGGGCTCCACCAGCGCGTCGAAGACCGCCTCCTTCGTCTCGAAGTGGTTGTAGAAGCTCCCCTGGGCCAGACCGCTCGCCTTCACCAGGTCCCGCACGGTGGCCGATTCCAGGCCCCGTTGCGTGAAGACCTCCGCACCCGCCTGGAGCAGGCGCTCCCGCGTGTCCTGGCGTCGCTCGGCATGGGTGGCCATGGGACCTCGAATGGGGGATTGACGGGATTGAGATCGAGTCTACCATTTTTTGACATACTTGTCACCAAACTCAGGGGTCCCCATGCACCACCTTCGCTTCGGCCTCATGACCCTGATGCTCAGCCTCGCCACCCTCCGCTTCGCGCGGGGAGGCGCCTGGATGTGGGCACCCTTGGCCATGAGCGGTGGGCTGGTGGTGCTCCTCGACCTCCTGGGTCCCCAGGAGACCAGTACCCTGGCGACGCCGAAGCCCTGGATCCTGAACTTCTGGCTGTGGGCCACCCTGCCCCTGGTCCTGGCCATGAACGCCTTGTTGTGGTGGATGGCGGGCCACGGGGATCCCTTGCAGGTGGCCGCCACCGTGCAGCGCCTCACCGGCCTCGACCTGCTGGCGGCCCGGGCCGCCAGCACCCCCCTGCATTGGCTCGGGGCGCTGCTGGGCTGTGGGCTCATCACCGCCTCCGCGGGCACCAACGTCGCCCATGAGCTCACCCACCGCACGAGGAGCCCCTTCGACCTCATTTGGGGGCGATGGCTGCTGGCCTTCACCTTCGACACCACCTTCGCCATCGAGCACGTGCACGGCCATCACGCCCGGGTCGCCACCTTCGAGGATCCCGCCAGCGCCCGCCGGGGCGAGTCGGTGTACGCCTTCATCCTCCGGAGCACCTTCCAGCAGCTGGGTTCGGCCTGGGACCTGGAAGCCCGCCGACTCGCCCGCAAGGGGAGGCCGACCCTGTCCCTTCACAACCGGTGGCTGCGGGGCCAGCTCTTCACCCTGGCCCTCCTGGGCCTGGCCTACACCCTGAGCGGGGGACGCGCGCTGGCCTTCTTCACCCTCTCCGGGCTCTTCGGCAAGGGGGTGCTGGAGATCGTGAACTACGTGGAGCATTACGGCCTCGTGAGGGTGCCGGGCACACCCGTGCTGCCCCGCCACAGCTGGAACAGCAACGCCTGGATGAGCAGCACCATGCTCTACAACCTCACGCGCCACAGCGACCACCACGCCGAGGGGAGCAAGCCCTTCTGGCGCCTGCGCCCCATGCCCGAGGCCCCCACCCTGCCCACGGGCTACATGGGGATGATCTTGCTGACCCTCGTGCCACCCCTCTTCCACAAGGCGATGACCCCGCGCCTGGCCGCCTGGGACGCCAGCTACGCCAGCGACGCCGAGCGCGCCCTCGTGGCCTAAAAAAAAACGGAGGGCCTTCCGACCCTCCGCCCGCCGTCGGGCTTTCCGCTCTTCCCTTCCGGCCATGTCGGCCCTTGCGGGCGACCCTCTCATCATGACGTCGCTGCGTCAGACCTTCGTCACGATGACCGCGGAATTTACGCAGTTCGCCCCAGGAATTGGAGCACGAATGGATTTTTACGATCCGATCGGCTTCGAAGCCCAAGGCATCCCACGCCAGGTGCACCGAGCCGGTCTTTTCTGCTGGGCGGTCTACTCGCCCACGTCCAAGGTGGGCGCGCCCCCTTCCTGGCGGTGGTGCACCACACGCTGGGGATAGGGGATCTCGATTCCCGACATGCGGAAGCCCAGGAGGATGCGCTTACGCAGCTCCCGAGCCACCTCCCACTGTTTGCCCGGGGCCACCTTCGTGAGGGTGCGCACCGTGAAGCCGCTGGGGCCGAGCACCTCCACGCCCTTCACTTCCGTGGGCTCCAGCACCACGTCGGGCAGGTCGGCCTTCAGGGCGAGGCCGATGGCCTTGAGCACCTCGAAGACCTGCTCGGGCTCCGAGTCGTAGCCCACCTCCACATCCACCAGGGCCCGCGCGAACTCCTTGCTGAGCACCACCACGCGCACGATGGAGCCGTTGGGCAGGTAGTGGGCCTTGCCTTCGGAATCGCGAAGCTGCGTGACGCGCAGCGTAAGCCGCTCCACGGTGCCCACATGCTTATCGTCCACGCTGATGATGTCCCCCACGCCATAGGCGTTCTCCATGAGCATGAAGAAGCCGCTGATGACGTCCTTCACGAGGGCCTGGGCCCCGAAGCCCACGGCCACGCCCGCCACGGAGGCGCCCGCCACCAGGGGCCCGATGTTCACGCCGAATTCGGAGAGGGTCATGAGGATGAAGAAGATGGCCACCACCACGCGGGCGGCGTTCATGAGCACGGCGCCCAGCGTCTCGGCGCGGCGCTCGGCCTCCGTGGTCACGTCGTCGTTGCCATCGTCTACGGCCCGGCGCACGGCCTTGGCCACGAGGTTCACGCCCCAGAGGACCGCCAGGCAGGTGAGGAGCACGAGGCCGAGGTGCTGCAGCTTCTCCCAGGGCAGCTTGCCCAGGTCCTCTTTCCAATCCAGCAATCGGCCCCACAGGCCCATGACGACCTCCAGCTCCCAGGCTATCAAGCCTGGAAGAGGGGTGCGTAGCGATCCCGGTGGTGCCAGGCCAGGAGGCCCGTGGCCAGTACGATGAAGATCGCCACGGGCAGCCCCTCCGGAGCGAGGAAGAGGTGCACGCCGAGGATGTTGAGGGCGATGGGTGCATAGCAGACCGTCGCCAACGGCACGAAGCGGCCGGACAGGAAGGCCAAGCCGCAGAGCAGCTCGACCCCCTTCACGGTGGGCACCAGGTACCGGCTGGCCCTCAAGCCCTCATCGAAGGCCTTCATCGCCCCCACCTGAGGTGGCGGCGTGATGAGGTGGAACAGGTAGGTGATGGAGGCGAAAAGCAGGAGCAGCCCCAGAAGGCTTCGGACGATCCGGATGGTCCATGTCATGGGGCACCTCTTAGGGGGATCTACTTCCAGCTGGCCCAGTAGTTCAGGTTTTCCACGAGACCCGCCGCGGGGGTGGGCTTGAGGTAGTTGTAGGTGTCCACCATCACAGCCACCTCATTGGTGCGGTCCTTCAGGCGGCTCTTGGGAATGGCACTGGGGTGCGGCCCGTGGTGGATGCCGATGGGATGCCAGGTCACCATGCCCGCGCCGATGCCGTCCCGGCTGAAGAACTCACCCTTGGAGTAGAAGAGCACCTCGTCGTAATCGATGTTGCGGTGGTAGAAGGGCACGCGCATGGCGCCTTCTTCTTCCTCGAAGGGCCGGGGCACGAAGGAGCAGATGACGAAGTTCCGCGCCAGGAAGGTGCTGTGGGCTGAAGGAGGCAGGTGGTACCGGTGGCTGATCACCGGGCGGATGTCCATGATGTTGATCCGCCACACGGTGAGATCGCCCTTCCAGCCCACCACGTCGAGCGGATTGAAGGGGTAGTACACCTTGGTGATCTGGTTCTCGCGCTTGATGTGCACGGCCCATTCACGGCCCTCGCCCTTCTCGTAGGGCACCGGTTCCGGGGTGTCGATCATGGCGGGATCGAAGATGGCGTTGGGGCCCAGCTGGTTGCGGTCGGGGATGGTGACTTCGCTGAAGCTCTCGATGAGCAGGTAGCGCTGGGTCTCCGCATTGGGCAGGAACCGGTAGGTGGTACCGCGGGGGATGACGAGGTAGTCGCCCTCGCGGTAATCCAGCACGCCGAAGTCCGTCTCCAGACGGCCGCCGCCGAAGTGGATGTAGTAGACGTCGTCGCCATCGCCGTTGCGGTAGAAGAAGTCCATTGAAGTGGGGGCCACGAAGTGGAGGGCCACGTCCTGGTTGTGCAGGAAGCAGACCGGGCCGAAGGCGGCCTCCACGGAGCCGAACATGGAGGCGCGCAACGCGGCTTCGCGGGCTTCCTGGGTGGCCTCGTCGCCCTCCTTGGACATCCCGGGGAAGAGCTTGTTCAGATCGTAGCTGTGGGGGATGCAGGGGCCCTCGATGCGGGTCCAGTTGGTGGGTGGGTTCACGTGGTAGAGGTGGCTCACCCGGCCGAAGAAGCCCTGCCGGCCGTGTTCATCCTCAAAGGTGCCCTGCGGCAGATCCACGTGGGCCTGGCGGGTGTGGACGCCCTTGCGAAGCGGGAACAGCGGCGTCTGATTGGAAGAGCTCATGGATGCCTCGAGTGCGATGGGATCAGTATCGCAAATGAAAAACGGGACCATCTGGTCCTAAAGTCGTTTTCGTTGCCCAATTCCATCTTTTTCATCGTTTCCATCTTTGCTAAATGAATTAGCTAAAGGTGGAAACGATGAAAAAGATGAAGGCCACCAAGGGGATCCCTTCGTGGCCTTCTTCTGCTCCCGCCGCGGGGCGCGCTACTTACTCGCCCTGCATGAACCCGTAGCGGTAGTCCGTGGGGGGCACGAAGGTCTCCTTGATGGTGCGGGGGCTGATCCAGCGCAGGAGGTTGAGGATGGAGCCGGCCTTGTCGTTGGTGCCGCTGGCGCGGGCGCCCCCGAAGGGCTGCTGACCCACCACGGCGCCGGTGGGCTTGTCGTTGATGTAGAAGTTCCCGGCGCTGTAGCGCAGGGCCTCGGTCATCACCTGGATGGCGTAGCGATCCTGGGCGAACACCGCGCCGGTGAGGGCGTAGGGGCTCGTGTGGTCCAAGGTGGTCAGCATGTCCTTCCAGTGGTGCTCGTCATAGACATGCACGGTGAGCACGGGGCCGAAGAGCTCCTCGCACATGGTCTGGTACTTGGGGGTCAGGGCCTCGATGAGGGTGGGGCGCACGAAGTAACCCACGCTGTCGTCGTAGGTGCCGCCCGCGAGGATCTTGGCGTCATGGCTCAGCTTGGCGGCGTCGATGGCCGCCTTCTGGGTTTTGAAGGAGCCGGCATCGATGACAGCACCCATGAAGTTGTGGAAGTCGGCCACGTCGCCCATCTTGATGCCGTCGATGAGGGAGATGAGCTCGTCCTTGATCTTGGGCCAGAGGTTGGAGGGGATGTAGGCGCGGCTGGCGGCGGAGCACTTCTGCCCCTGGTACTCATAGGCCCCGCGCACGATGGCCGTGACCAGCGCCTTCGGGTCGGCGGAGGGGTGGGCGAAGATGAAGTCCTTGCCACCGGTCTCGCCCACGATACGGGGGTAGCCCTTGTAGTGGCTCATGTTCGCGCCCACGGTCTTCCACATGTCGTTGAAGACGCCCGTGGAGCCCGTGAAGTGGATGCCCGCGAGGTGGCTGTCCGCCAGCACGGGGTTACCGATGGCGGAGCCGCTGCCCACCACCAGGTTGATGACCCCGTCGGGCAGGCCCGCGGCCTGGAAGAGCTTCATGAGCCAGTAGGCGCTGTAGACGGAGGAAGAGGCGGGCTTCCAGATCACGGTGTTGCCGCACAGCGCCGGGGCCGTGGGCAGGTTGCCGGCGATGGAGGTGAAGTTGAAGGGGGTCACCGCGAAGACGAAGCCCTCCAGGGGGCGGTGCTCCAGGCGGTTCCACATGCCGGGCGCCGACTGGGGCTGCTCCTTCATGAGCTGCTCGTAGTAGGCGACGTTGAAGCGGAAGAAGTCCACCAGCTCGCAGGCGCTGTCGATCTCCGCCTGGTGGCAGGTCTTGGACTGGCCCAGCATGGTGGCGGCGTTCAGCGTGTCGCGCCAGGGGCCCTGCAGCAGGTCCGCGGCTTTGAGGAACACGGAGGCCCGCGCCTCCCAGGGCAGGTTCGCCCACTCCTTGTGGGCGTGCATGGCGCCGTGGATGGCCTGCTTCACCTCCACCTCGCCGCCCATGTGGAAGTCGCCCAGCACGTGGCGGTGGTTGTGGGGCATCACGGCGTGGCCCAGCTTGCCCGTGTGCACCTCGTGGCCGTTGATGACCATCGGCATGTCGATCTTGGTGGCCGACATCTCAGCGAGCTTGGCCTTGAGGGAGGCGCGCTCGGGACTGCCCGGCAGGTAGCCCTTCACGGGCTCGTTCACGGGGGTGGGGACCTTCGAGATGGCGAGGGACATGGGGGCTCCGGGCGAAGGGTTCATTGTAAGCGGTCAGCTGTCAGCCATCAGCGTTCAGCTCGGGCACGACCGCGACCCACCCATTCCGACAGGCCCGGCCTTTGACGAAACGCAAAAGGCCGCCCGGAGGCGGCCTTTTGCGAGCTGACAGCTGATCGCTGAAAGCCGACGGCTTGGATTACATCTGGTCCTTCAGGCCCTTGGCGACCTTGAAGACGACCTTGCGGCCGGCGGGGATCTCGATCTTCTCGCCGGTCTTGGGGTTGCGGCCCATCTTGGCCTTGGTGGCGCGCACTTCGAAGGTGCCCAGGCCGAAGAGGCTCACGCGGTTGCCCGTGAGGAGGGTCTCGACGACGTGGTCGCGGAGGGTGTCGATGATGGCCTTGGCGCGGGCCTTGGAAAGGTCCTGGCCCTCGGCGAGGCTGGCGGCCAGCTCGGCGATGGAGAGGGTCTCGGGCTTGGAAGCGGTCTTGGTCATGGATGACTCCTGGGGTTGGACACGGGACGCCCCACGCGGGGGCTGCGACCCGCGTCCCGATGAAAAGGCCCGGCCGCGCCCCGGGCTGGGGCGCGGTCAGGGACTGGCACTACTCGGCGATGGCCTGGACCTCGAGGGTCAGCTTGGCCTGGACGCCCGCGTAGACACGCACTTCCACGGTGTAGGAACCCGCTTCCTTCACGTGGGGGAGGCTGATGTTGTGGCGGTCGATGGTGAAGCCCTTGGCCTTCAGCATCTCGGCCACGTCGGCGTTGGTCACGGACCCGAAGAGGGTGCCGCTCTCGCCGGCCTTCTTGCCGATCTCCAGCTTCACGCCCTCGAGCTTCGCCTTCAGCTCGTTGGCCTCCGCCAGCTCCTTGGCGCGCAGCTTCTGGGCGCGCTCCTTCTCGAGCTCGATCTGGCGCTTATTGCCGGCGGTCACGGGGAGGGCCAGCTTGCGGGGGAGGAGGAAGTTGCGGGCGTAGCCGTCCTTGACGTTCACGACGTCGCCGCGGCTGCCGAGCTTGTTGACGTTCTCGATGAGGAGGACTTCCATGGGGATCTCCAGGTTTTGGCTGCGGTCAGCGGATCGTCCGCGTTCCCCGCCCGGGTTAGGTGGCGACCTCCGCCACCAGGGCCACTCATCGAGATGGCGCCCTGTCCCCCATTGGGTTAGACCGCAAAATGCGGAAAACCAGTCTATCCTGTCTCCAACCGATCCCCAAGCCTGGAATTTGGAGCACCCATGAGCACCGACCAACGGAAAGACGCCCGGCGCCTGGCCCTTGGCCCCGGCTTCTCCATCCGCTTTGTGGTGCAGGGCCGCACCCTGGAGACCCCCCTCCTGAACCTGAGCTACGGGGGCTGCTTCACCCTGGTTCCCTTCCGGGACGCCCGCCATTTCGAGCGCGGCGTGGCCATTGCGGACATCCAACTCCTGCATGGCGGTCATCCCAAGGGGCTGATCCAGGGCCAGGTGGCCTACACCCTGGGGGGCACCTCCGGCATGGAGCACATGGACCAGGTGGGCACCGGCGTCCAATTCACGGAGATGGACGGCGTCACCCGGATGGCCCTCCAGAGCTGGCTCGACGGGGAGTGGGCCAAGCAGGGGCAGTAGGCGACTGTTTCCATGGGAAAGGGGCCGGTTCTCCGGCCCCTTTCCCATGATGTCGAAGCGCCTCAGGCCTCCGGGGCCTCGGTCGCCTCCACGGCCTTCAGGGGCCGCATGAGGGGGAAGAGGATCACGTCGCGGATGCTGGGGCTGTTGGTCATCAGCATGGCCATGCGGTCCATGCCGACGCCCAGGCCACCGCTGGGGGGGAAGCCATGCTCCAGGGAGGTGATGAAGTCCTCGTCCAGGTGCATGGCCTCGTCGTTGCCGCCCTCCCGCTCCTTGGCCTGGTCCTGGAAGCGCTCCAGCTGCACCACGGGATCGTTGAGCTCGGAGTAGGCGTTGGCCAGCTCCATGCCGCCCACGAAGAGCTCGAAGCGGTCCACGTAGCCCGGCACATCGGGCAGGCTCTTGGTGAGGGGGCTCAACTCCACCGGGTGCTCGGTGATGAAGGTGGGGTGCCAGAGCTGCTTCTCCGCGTAATGCTCGAAGAGCTCGCCGATGAGGGCCCCGGGGCTCTTGCGGGTGGCGTCCTCCAGGTGGGCGCCCTGGGCGATCTTGCGGATCTCAGCGGGGTCCTCCAGACGGGCGCGGTCGATCTTCCCGAACTCGGCGATGGCATCCCGCATGGTGAGGCGGCGGAAGGGCTTGGCGTAGTTGATCAGCTTCGGCTCTCCCGCTTCGTCCAGGCCCCAGGGCAGCTGCTCGGCCCCGAAGACGTCCGTGGCCACCGCGTGGAAGAGGTCCTCCACCATGGCCATCACGTCGCGGAGGTCCTCGCCGGCGGCGTAGCTCTCCATCATCGTGAACTCGGGGTTGTGGCGGACGCTGAGCCCCTCGTTGCGGAAGTTGCGGTTGATCTCGAACACCTTCTCGAAGCCGCCCACGATGAGGCGCTTCAGGTAGAGCTCCGGCGCGATGCGGAGGTAGAGGGGCATGTCGAGGGCGTTGTGGTGGGTGACGAAGGGCCGGGCCGTGGCGCCACCCGGAATGGGCTGCATCATGGGCGTCTCCACTTCCAGGAAGCCCCGGCCCTCCATGAAGCGACGCACGGCGGAGAGCATCTGGCTGCGCTGGCGCATGGTGGTGAGCACGTCGGGGTTGGAGATGAGGTCCAGGTACCGCTGCCGGTAACGCTGTTCCTTGTCCTGCAGGCCATGCCACTTCTCGGGCAGGGGGAGCAGGGCCTTGGTGAGGAACTGCACGGACTCGGCCTTCAAGGTGAGCTCACCGGTGCGGGTGCGCATCATGGTGCCGGCCACGGCGATGAAGTCGCCCAGGTCCAGGAGACGAACCACTTCCCAGTCGGTCTCGGACAGGCCGTCCTTGCGGAGGTAGACCTGGAGCTTGGCGCCGTTCTCGGAGAGGTTGAGGAAGCACGTCTTTCCGCTGTCGCGGTAGGCGGTGACGCGGCCCATGACGGAGGCCTTCACGGGGCTCGCCTCCAGGGCCTCGCCGGTGGCGTCGGCATTTGCGGCCACGAGACCCTCGATGCGGTCGGTCACGCGCGCTTTGGCCGGATAGGGGTCCACCCCCAGGGCCTTCAGCTTCTCGAGCTTCTCGACGCGGACCGCGCGGTACTGGTTGTCCTGCATGGGCACTCCAATGGCGACTCAGGGCCGCCCGGCCCCGAATACGCCAGTTTACCGGGCCGGGCGCGGCCCGCCGACGATCATTCGCCGAACCGGTAGCCCACGAAGGCCGTGATGTCCGGCGCCAGGTAGCTGCCCCCCTCCTCGCTGAAGCCGAAGCGCCAGCGGGGGAGCCGGGTGTGGGTGAAGGTCCAGTGCTGCTGGAGGGCGCTGCGGTCCAGGCGGGGCAGCCCCGTGCGGTAGGGGCTCTCCATCCAGGCCCAGGTGAGGTCCAGGCCCAGCCCCGAGAGGATCCCCGAGCCCCGGCCCTGGTAGCCCATCCCGGCCCAGGCCCGGTTGAGGCTGCGCTGGTCCATGACGGCCCGCCACTCGGAGTGCCGGGGCAGGCCCACCCAGAGGTGCTCGGCCTGCCCGTGGAATCGGAAGGCGCCGGCGGTGGTCCAGGCGGCACCCCCCACCGTGAGGTCCGCGCCCCCGCTGCCACTGAAGTCGTCGTCCCGACCGTTGGGCAGCTGGACGGAGGCCCCGATTCGCGCCCCCCGGGCCTCGGCCCCGAAGGGGCGCACCCAGGCCAGGTCCGCGTCCAGCAGTTGGGTGCGGGGCCGGTCCAGCTGGGCGATGACCCGGCCATCCCGCTCCAGGCGGTAGAGGATCCGGTACTTGGGCACCTGTTCCCGACCCCCCGTGGGCGTGCCCAGGAGGGCGTGCCACGTGGCGAACCCCTGGTCCGCGAAGCCACCAGAGCGGCGCACCACGCGCGTGCGGAGGTTCAGGAAGCCTCCGCCGAGGGGGAGGGCCAGGTCCGACGTCACCTGCCATTCCTCGCCATCCAGATCGGCCCGGGTGCGGCCATCGGCGGTGGCGCTGCGGTCCAGCCGCAGGAACTGGCTCGTGGCCTCGACGGTGAGCGCGTTCCGCCCCTCGGGAAGGGGCTCGGGCAGGATGGCCAGCCAGATCACCCGGTCGCTGCGGGGAGTCTCCTGGGCGGCAAGCCCCGCTCCCATCAAAAGGAGGCCCGCGGCGAGGCGCCGTGCCGGGGTCATTTGGGTTGGACGAGGATCATGCCCAGGCTGGCGCCCGTAAGGGCCCGGGCTTCGAAGGCACGTCCCTGGAGGGTGAGGGAAGTGGGCCCGGCCACGGAGCCATCGGCCGCGGGAGCCGGAAGACCCGACCAGGCCTGCTGCACGGCCTCGTCGCCCGCCCCGATGCGGCGCCCCACCTCGGGCAGACCCTGGGTCTTCCATGCAGGACTCGCCTCGGCCACGAGGCCCGAGGTGCGCTCCACGAAGGCCACGGGGTGCTCCAGGGATTTGAAGGCCTCCCGGTAGCGTTCCAGGGTGAAGGCGAGGTCCTTCTTCAGGGCCTCCAGCTGATCCTCCAATCGGATGGTCTGGCGCCAGAACCGGTGGGCCTGGATGGCCGCGAAGACGAGACCCGCCACCACGGCCACGAAACCCCAGTCGGGACCGCTGCGGTGATCCTGGGGAGCGGTCTGCGCCCAACTGGCCAGGCTGACGAAGTTCATGGATCCCCCAAGGGTGGTCGAAGGTCAGTGATGAGGCGGGAATTCCGGACTGCGGGTCCGGCAGACCCAAGGATAAGCTAGGTAGGTTTTGGAAATCTTTGCAGCGGGGGGCCCATGGCCGACAAGTTGGTGTTCAAGGAAGGGCTCGAGGACATCGTCGCGGGCACCACCTCCATCTGTTTCATCGACGGCAAGCTCGGCCGCCTGGTCTACCGCGGCTACGACGTGGCCGACCTGGTGAAGGGCAGCTTCGAGGAGACCGTCTACCTCCTCTGGCATGAGAAGCTCCCCACCCGGGCCGAGCTGGATGCCTTCGACGCGGAGCTGCGCTTCCACCGCCAGGTGCCCGTGGGTGTCATCAACACCCTGAAGACCCTTCCCCGCCAGGGCCATCCCATGAACCACCTACGCACGGCCGTGAGCATGATGGGCATCTTCGAGGTGGACGGCGACGACTGCACCCGCGCCAGCGAAGTGGCCAAGGCCCTGCGGCTCACGGCCCAGTTCCCCACGCTGGTGGCCGCCATCTACCGCATCAGCATCGGCGCCGAGCCCATCGCCCCCCGCCCCGACCTCAGCCACGCCGCCAACTTCCTCTACATGATGTTCGGCAAGGAGCAGCCCGAGCTGTTCGTGAAGGCCATGGACATGGGCCTCATCCTCCACGCCGACCACGAGTTCAACGCCTCCACCTTCACGGCCCGGGAGATCGCCTCCACCCTCTCCGACATGCACTCGGCGGTGGTCGGCGCCATCGGCGCCCTGAAGGGCCCCCTGCACGGCGGCGCCAACGAGGGCGTGATGCGCACCCTGCTGGAGATCGGCAGCCTCGACAAGGTGGAGCCCTGGCTCACCGCCGCCCGCGCCTCCAAGCGCAAGGTCATGGGCTTCGGCCACCGCGTGTACAAGACCAAGGATCCCCGCGCCAAGATCCTGCAGGCCACCAGCGAACAGGTGGGCGTCGCCACCGGCAACCGCACCTGGTTCGACATGAGCGTGAAGCTGGAGGAGCTCGTGCTCGCCGGCGAGAAGCCCCTCTACCCCAACGTGGACTTCTACAGCGCCTCCATGTACTACCAGATGAACATCCCCTTCGAGCTGTACACGCCCATCTTCGCCGTGTCCCGCATCGCCGGCTGGACGGCCCACATCCTCGAGCAGCACGGCCACAACCGCATCATCCGCCCCGCCGCCGAGTACAC
>DATFAX010000137.1:0-13995 GCA_035254125.1 Holophagaceae bacterium
CCACCAGCAGCGTGGTGACGTCCAGCCTCTGGATCCTCATCGCCGACTTCTTCCTCACCAAACTGCTGCTGGTGTGACCGTGCCGCTCATCGACGTCGTCAATGTCTCCAAGGCCTTCGGGCCCAAGGTCGTGCTCAGCGACGTGAACCTCAGCGTCGAGGAGGGCGAGAGCCTCGTGGTGCTGGGCGGGTCGGGCACCGGCAAGACCGTGCTCCTGCGCACCATCATGGGCCTCCTCACGCCCGACCAGGGCCACATCTCCGTGGAAGGCAAGGTCATCCACCAGCTCACCTGGCAGGAGCTGTTCGAGGTGCGCAAGCACATCGGCATGTGCTTCCAGATGGCCGCCCTCTTCGATTCCATGACCGTCTTCGAGAACGTGGCCTTCGCCCTGCGCCGCCACACCACCATGACGCCCGCCGAGATCCAGTACCGGGTGGAGGAATGCCTGGGCCTCGTGGGCATGAAGGGCACCGATCAGCTCAAGCCCGCGGAACTCTCCGGCGGCATGAAGCGCCGCGTGGGCTTCGCCCGCGCCATCGCGCTGAAGCCCAAGATCCTCCTCTTCGACGAGCCCACCACGGGCCTCGACCCCGTGATGACCGACGTGATCGGTCGCGTGATCCTGGACCTCAAACACGAACTGGGCGTCACCACCATCACCATCACCCACGACCTCAAGAGCGCCTTCGAGATCGCCGACCGCATCGCCCTGCTGTTCCGGGGCGAAGTCATCGCCTGCGAGAAACCCGAGCAGTTCAAGGTGAATCCCAACCCCGTCGTGCAGCAGTTCCTGCGGGGCGACGCGGATGGGCCCTTCCTGCTGGACCCGCCGCCCCCCAAGCGCTCCCAGTCCACCGTCAGCCACCACCCCTTGAACGCGTAGGTACGACATGAAGCTTGAAACCAAAGTCGGGGCCTTCTTCGCCGGATCCATCGCCGTCATCGGGATCCTCATCTTCAGCGTGGAGAAGATCCAGTTGGGCGGGAACGGCGGCCAGCCCGAATTCGAGACCTTCTTCGGCCAGGTGGCCGGCCTCAACCCCCAGAGCCAGGTCCGCGTGGCCGGCGTGAAGGTGGGCGCCGTCCGCAAGATCACCCTGGACCACGGCAAGGCCAAGGTCGTGCTGGCCCTGCGCCCCGATCTGCCCGTGTACAAGGACGCCACCGCCTCCCTGGTCTCCATCGGCATCCTGGGCGAGAAGTACATCGAGCTCGACCAGGGGCACGAATCCGCCGGTCTCATGGATCCCGGTTCCGCCATCGCCTCCAAAACGGGCATCGGCCTGGACAACCTCATGGAGACCCTTGGCGAGATCGGCAAGGACGTGAAGGGCGTGACCTACGCCCTGAACCAGAGCATCGGTGGTGAGAGCGGCCGGCAGAAGCTCGATGAGATCGTGGACAATGTCCGCCAGCTCACGGGTGAGCTCCGGGCGATGGCCGCGGAGAACCGCCCCGCCATTGCCCACACCACGGCCAACGTGGAGGCCATCACCGGCGACCTCAAGGATCGCCTGCCCAAGCTCACCGCCCAGTTCGAGCAGGTGGGCAAGCAGCTGAACGAGCTCCTCGCCGAGAACCGCCCCGAGCTGAAGGGCCTCATCGCCGACACCCACAAACTGGCCCAGAGCTTCAACGGCACCGCCGAGAACCTCAAGACCCTCACCGACAAGATCAACCGGGGCGAAGGCACCGTCGGCAAGCTGCTCAACGACGACACGACCATCAAGAAGATCAACGAGGCCGTGGACAGCGTGAACAGCATGCTGGGCGGATTCAAAGCCATGGACCTGCGGCTGGACATGGGCGGGTCCCAGTGGGTGGACCGCCACGACAGCCGCATCGGCCTGGGCATCGAGCTCGCCCCGCGCCCCGACTACTGGTACGCCCTGGACCTGGCCTCCACCCCGGATGGCAAGATCAGCGAGTCCCAGCAGACCGTCACCAAGATCGACCCCGTGTCGGGCCTGCCCACCACGGTGCTCCTGAACAACCGCACCGTGACCGTGGACAAGGCCTTCACCATCTCCGCCCAGTTCGCCAAGCGCTACGGTCCCGTCGTGTTCAGTGCCGGCATCGTGGAGAGCAAGGGGGGCGCGGGCCTGGAGTTCCGCACCTTCGAGGACCGCTTCCGCTTCGGGGTTCTGGCCTACGACTTCACCAAGCGCGACGACAAACCCAACCCCCGGGTGCGCTTGAGCACCACCTACCAGTTCTGGAAGGGCATGTACGTCCAAGCCGGCCTCCAGGATGTGGCCAACAAGGAACTCCGCACCCTCACCTTCGGTGGCGGCATCCGCTGGAAGGATGACGACCTCAAGAAGCTGATCGGCCTCGCCGCTGGGGCCAAGTAGACTCAGACAGGCCCCTCCCCCATGACCCCCACCCTGCCCCCCGAACGCTACGCCCTGTTCCTCTGGGTCCGGCGGGGGCTGCCCCTTGCGGGGTCCCTGGTGGCCTTCCTCCTGGCCCTGGCGGACCACAGCCATCGGGGCTGGTGGGTGCTGGCGGGTGTCACGGGGCTCACCCTCGTGTGGACCACCTTCCAGCGGGGCGAGGTTTACTTGAAGGCCCGGCCCAGCTTCGTGCGCTGGGATGCCCGGTGGGTGAAGGCCTTCCGCCCCCTGGCCCGCCGCCTGGGGATGGAGGATGCCTGGATCCTCTCCTTCTGCGGCTTCCACAACGCCCGAGTGCGGGAGGCCCTCGCCCACCGGAAGGCCCGCAAGGCCCTGATCCTGCTCCCCCACTGCATCCAGCTGGCCCGCTGCAAGGCCCCGGTGCTGGACGACCTGTCCTCCTGCTACGAGTGCGGCCTCTGCCCCGTGGAGGACTTCCTCCACGCCACGTTGGAGCACCGCTGGGACAGCCGCATCACCAACCGCAGCCACAAGGCCTACCGCGAGGCCCGCGCCTACCGTCCCGACCTGATCGTGGCCGTGAGCTGCACGGACCGCCTGCTCAAGGGCATGGTCAAGGTGGCCGACGTGCCCGCCTACGTGATGCCCCTGACCCTGCCCCACGGCATGTGCGTGGATACCCAGTTCAGCGTGCCCCTGCTCACCGCCGCCATGGAGGCGCTGGTGGAACCCAAGCCGAGGCTCGAACCCGTCAGCCACGAGGCTTCGGCCTAGGAGCGATTCCATGAAGGCATTGACGTTCAGCCGCTTCGGCGCGCCCGAAGTGCTCGAGTATCGGGACATGCCCGATCCCCTTCCCGGCCCCGGCGAAGTGCGCGTGCGCACCCGCGCCATCGGGATGAACTTCGCCGACTGCTACCGCCGCCAGGGGCGGTACCACCTGAAGGGGGAGGCCCCCTGGATCGCGGGCTATGAAGCGGCCGGGGAGGTCGAATCCCTGGGTGAGGGCGTCACCGGCTTCCGGGTGGGCGATCGCGTGGCCTTCGCCGACAGCCCCTTCGCCCATGCGGAACGCGTGGTGGTGCCCGAGGGCAAGCTCATCCCCCTGCCTGACTCCATCTCCTTCGAGACCGCCGCCGCCCTGCTCCTGCAGGGCCTCACGGCCCAGTACCTCGTACGAGACAGCCACGCCCTCGAAGAGGGCGAGAGCGTCCTCGTGCATGCCGCCGCCGGGGGTGTGGGGCTGCTGCTGGTGCAGATGGCCACCCTGCTGGGCGCCCAGGTGCTCGGCATCGTCTCCAAGGAATCCAAGGTGCAGGCGGTACTCGATGCAGGCGCCAAGGACGTGGTGCTCTTCGGCGAGGATTGGTCCCAGGCCGGCCGCGACTTCAGCTGCGATGTGGCCGAGGACGGCATGGTGCTCAGCGAGGGCGTGGATGTGGTCTACGACAGCGTGGGTTCCACCCTGCAGAAGAGCCTCGAGGCCGCCCGCACGGGGGGCCATGTGGTCTTCTTCGGCATGGCCGGCGGGGATCCGGTGCCTGTGGATCCCCGCTACCTGATGGACACCAGCAAGAGCCTCACCGGCGGCGATCTCTGGAACGTGTTGCGCACGCCGGAGGACCGCCGCCAGAGGGCCGCCGAACTCTTCGACTGGGTGGACCGGGGCCTCCTAAAGGTGGCCATCGCCGCCCGGATCCCCCTGGCCGAGGGCGCAGAAGCCCACCGCCTGCTGGAGTCCCGCACCACCACCGGAAAGGTCCTCCTCATCCCATGAACCGCTTCGCCCTCCGGAACGCCTTCCAACGCATCCTCGGCCCCACGGCCATGGGCTACCTGTTGCATCTGCGGCCCCTGGAGTGGCCCATCATGACGGCCCACATGCTGCTCGGCACCCTGCTGGCGGTGGGCTGGCCCCTGCCCCGCGGCACCTTCTCGGCCTGGGCCATCTTCGTCGTCCTCATGAACGGCGGCACCCTGGCCCTGAACAGCGCCTTCGACCAGGACGAGGGCGACATCGGCTATCTGCGGAACCCGCCCAAGCCCCCGAAGCACCTCGCCCTCTTCGGCTACGTGCTGCTCTTCGCCAGCCTGGCCTGGAGCGCCGTGTTCCTCAAGGTGAAGCCCGGCGGGAAGTACTTCTTCGAGATCGTGATGACCTGCGTGCTCATGAGCATCGTTTATTCCGTGCCGCCGATCCGCCTCAAGGCCCGGGCCGGCTGGGACCTGCTCATCAACTGCCTGGGCTTCGGCTTCTTCACCCCCATGGCCGGCTGGGTGGCCACCGGCCGGGGACTCACGCCGGTGCTCGTGGACCTCTGCGTGGGCTTCGGGCTCCTCTTCGCCGCCCTCTACCCCCTCACCCAGATCTACCAGGTGGAGGAGGACACCCGCCGTGGCGACCAGACCCTGGTGATCCGCATGGGCGTGGGCCGCAGCCTCACCTACGCCATCCTGGCGACCCTGGCGGCCCACCTCTGGTTCGCCCAGGCCTGCCTCAAGGCCCATGTGGGCCCGGCGCCCCTGCTCCTGAGCCTGGGGGCTTGGCTGGGCCTCCTGATCCCCTGGCGCGCCGGGTGGAAGACCTGGAGCCCCGAGAAGGCCGAGGCGGGCATGTACCGCGGCCTCGCCGCCTGGGCCGTCACCGACCTCAGCGCCCTCATCCTCCTCTGGCCCAAGCACTGACATGCTCGTCCCGCAGGTGACCCCGACCGTGCCCCTGGACTGGGGCTTCTCCACGCGGGCTGATGCCGCCGAGAGCCTGCCCCCCGTGCGCCTCTCCCAGGTGCACGGCTGCGGCGTGGTGGAAGCCGGTGATGCGGTGGTGGAAGGCGACGGCGTGTGGACCACGACGCCCGGGGTCACCCTCGGGGTGCGCGTGGCCGATTGCGCACCCATCCTCCTGGCCGGTCCCCTGCCCGGTGGGAAGGCGTTCGCGGCGGCTCTCCACGCGGGCTGGCGCGGGACCGTGGCCCGCATCCTGGCTGTGGGCATCGACCGCTACCGGACCCTGGCCGGTGCGCCAGCCGACCTCACCTGGGCCGTGGGACCCTGCATCCAACCCTGCCACTTCGAGGTGGGCCCCGAAGTCGTCGCCGCCTTCCAGGCGGATCCGGCCTGGCACGGGGGACTCCTGCGCACGGGACCCTCCGGCAAGCCCCATCTGGACCTGCCGGGGCTGATCCGGGCGCAAGCCCTGCACCTGGGCCTGGATCCCCTGAAGGACGGCAGCGTGAACCTCTGCACGGTCTGTCAGCCGGACCTGCTCTGGTCCTACCGCCGGGGCGATGTGAAGGCCCGCCAGTGGGGCTGGGTCCGGCTCCGGTAGAATGGTGGAATGCTGAACATCACGGACGTCCAGATCAAGAAGGTGGAGCACGACGAGAAGCTGCGGGCTTTCGCCAGCATCGTGCTCGACGGGTGCTTCCTCGTGGGGGACATCCGGGTGGTGGAGGGCGAGGAGGGTTACTTCGTCTCCATGCCCAGCCGCCGCAAGCGCGACGGCCGCTTCGTGGACATCTGCTTCCCCCTGGACACGCCCACCCGGGAGTTCATCGAGGAGAAGGTGCTGCTCGCCTACGAGACGGCCACGGGCACCAAGGCCATCAGCCGCCTCGACAAGGGTGAGGTAGGCCAGGTGCGGCCCGACCTGCTCAACGTGGAGGAATTCGGGTTCACCCCGAAGCAGAATCCGTAAGACGGGCCAGGTTCTCCAGCTCTTCGCGGTAGACGCCCCGCAGCAGCAGGGGGAACAGCCGCGCCGCCACCCAACCGGCCAAACCGGGTTGGTGGTGCTCCGTCTCGATGCGCACCCGGGTGCCCGGACCTTCCGGATCCAGGTGGAAGGTGGTGGTGGCCCCGTTGCCCAGGTCCGTCTCCACCAGCTTCCGACCCGGCTCGGGCTCCGTGATGCGGGCGCGGGTCTCCAGCCGGCGGCCGAGGAGGCGCACCGCGTAGCGGATCACCGTCCCCTCCCCGAAACCGCCGGCTTCCACCCTGAGGGTTTCAAAGCAGGCGGGCAGGATGGCCCTGTGCCCCTGGTGGTAATCGGCCAGGACGGCGTGGACCCGCGCCGGGGGCGCCGGGATGAGGCGCCCCTCGACCAGATGGATCCGGGCCATCAGGCGGTCACCGGGGCCAGCAGCTTCTGGGCGGCGGCCACGATACCCTCGGCCTGGGGGATGAAAGCCTGCTCCAGGGGGTAGCTGGAGGGCGGCGGCGCGTCGGGGCCCGTGAGCCGCACGATGGGGGCCTGGAGGGCGTCGAAGGCCCGCTCGGAGACGAGGGCGGCGATCTCCGCGCCCACGCCGCAGAGGCGGCTCGCTTCATGGACGACGATGAGGCGTCCGGTCTTGCGCACGGAGGCGAGGATGGTGGCCTCGTCCAGGGGCTTCAGGGTGCGGAGGTCGATGACCTCGGCGCTGAGGCCCTGCTCCGCCAAGGTCTCGGCCGCCTTGAGGCAGGTGTGCACCGTCTTCCCGTAGGAGATGAGGGTGACGTCGCTGCCCTCGCGGCGGACGGCGGCCTGGCCCAGGGGCACCACCACCTCGCCCTCGGGTACTTCGCCGGGGACGTAGGTGAGGCCGATGTCCGTGAAGAAGAGCACGGGGTTGTCTTCGCGGATGGCGGCCTTCATGAGGCCCTTGAAGTCCGCGGGAGTGCTCGGCATGACCACCTTCAGGCCCGGGGCGTGCACGAACCAGGCCTCCAGGTTGTGGTTGTGCTGGGCGCCCACGGTCCAGCCGCCGCCGGTCATGGCCATGACCACCATGGGGAATGAGAACTGGCCACCGCTCATGTAGCGCAGCTTGCCGGCGCTATTCACGATTTCGTCCATGGCGAAGCAGAGGAAGGGGGCGAAGAGCAGGTCCACCACGGGACGCAGGCCCGAGGCGGCGGCGCCGGCGGCGGTGCCGGCGATGATCCCCTCGGCCAGGGGCGTGTTGCGCACGCGCGCCTTCCCGAAGGCCTCCACGAGGTGCTTCTGCTTGGTGGCCGTGCCCTCGCCGAACACGAGGACGCGGGGATCGCGGGCCATCTCCTCCGCGAGGGCGTGGCTGATGGCTTCAAAGGCGTTCATCTGGCTCATGGTCGGCTCCTCAGGCGTACACGTCGGTGGTGAGTTCGGCGAAGTCGGGATAGGGGCTCGCCTGGGCGAAGGCCGCGGCCACGTCCATGCGGGCGGCCACCTTGGCCCTCAGGGCCTGGAGGCCCGTCTCGTCCAGGTCGCCCGCTTCCTTCAGCTGGTTGGAGAGGCGCAGGATCGGGTCCTTGGGGGCCCAGGCGGCGATCTCCTCGGGATCCAGGTAGGAGGGATCGTGGGGCTCCATGTGGCTGCGCTGCCGGAAGGTCCAGGTCTCCAGCAGGTAAGGACGCTTCGTCTCGCGCACCCGCGTGGCCGCGGCCAGGGCGGCTTCGCGCACGGCCTCCACGTCGTTGCCGTCCACGGTGCTGCTCTCCATCTGGTAGGAGGCGGCCCAGGGAGCGATGAAGTCGCCCACCATGGTCTCCTTCCGACGCACGTAGGCCTGCCACTGGTTGTTCTCGCAGACGTAGAGGATGGGCAGGTTCCACACGGAGGCGAGGTTCAGCGACTCGTGGAAGATGCCCTCGCAGGCGGCGCCATCACCGAAGAAGCAGACGACGATGCCTTCCTCACCGAGCATCGTCTTGGCCAGGGCCACGCCCGGCGCGAGGCTCAGCTCGCCGCCTACGATGGTGGAGGTGAGCACCACGCCCAGCTCCTGGGCGGAAATGTGCAGCGTCCCGCTCTTGCCCTTGCAGTAGCCATCCGCTTTGCCCATGACTTCCGCCAGCATGCGGCCCGGATCGGCGCCCCGGGCCAGCAGGTGCCCGGCGCTGCGGTGGTTGGTGAGGATTTTGTCCTCGGGCCGCAGGGCCGACACCACGCCCACGGCCGCGGCCTCCTGGCCCACGGAGGTGCAGACGCTGGGGAACTGGCCGGCCTCGTGGAAGCCGATGATCTTCTGCTCGTAGGCCCGCACCAGGAGCATCTGCTCCAGAAGATCCAGGCGGGAATGGGGGGAATCGGGGCGCGTCACGGTAGACCTCCGGTCGGGGGTGGGAATGCGGATGATGGGGAATGGATCAGGGAGCGGCGGGGGCCGGCAGGCTCTGGATCCAGGTGCGAAGGGCTTTGAGGGCGGCTTCATCCGGCAGCACGGTGCCCAGGGGGGGCATCTGCACATCGGGATCCCGGCTCGCCATCCGGTGGATGACGGAGCTGGCGGCAGGATGTCCGGAAGCCAGGAGGTAACTGCCCTCTCCCCGTTCCCCCGGGATCAGGAACTGGCCCCGCTGGTTCAGGGCCGTCTGGTGGGCGGGCTCCAGGGCCAGGGTGGTCGCCTTGGAGGTGGGGTGCAGGTCCAGGGTCAGGTAGGGCAGCGGCGCATCGGCCCGGTGGCAGGTGCCGCAATTGGCGGCGAGGTAGCCAAGCAGCGGCCGCACCTGGGCATCCCCGGGCAGCCGGGGCGGGCGGGTGGCGAGGTCCTTCCGCGCCCCCTGCAGCAATCCCTTCGCCATCAGGTGGTCCAGGGTCACCATGCCCGGGGCCAGGGGTTCGGCGTGAATGGCGCCCGGGTCCCGGTCGGGGCTGAGCTGCAGGGCGCTGACGCCCAGCAGTTCGGTGCCCGCGTTGTCATGGCAGGCCTTGCAGTCGGCCACGGAGGGGATGCTGTGGCGCTTGCCCGGCGCGATCTCCACCACGTCGGCGAGGCCCTTCACGGGCACCAGCTCCGCATCGGTCTGGGCGTCGTTCCAACGGTAGCTGGCGAAGACCCAATCCTTCTCGGTGGTCCGCCAGATCAGGCGGGTCTCCACCTTGCGGCCGCCGAAGGCGAATTCCTTCCAGACCTTGGTGCCCACGGGGAACCGCCAGGCATCCTCATTCGAAGCCTCGATGCGGCTTCCCTCCGGAAGGCGGATCCACCGGGACTTGGCCGCGCCATCGGACCAGAGGGGGTACTGGGGCGCATAGGCCAGGTTCCCGGCGGCCACCTTCCCCGCGCCGTCATAGAGCCCCGTCTGCGACAGCCGGGCGGGAGCCTTGGGGGGCTCCTGGCGGACCAGTCCGAGCAGGGCGAGGGCGGCGAGGAGGGGGCGCATGGGGATCATTCTCTCACTTGGCGGAAGGCGCCGCGGGAGCCGCCGACGCGGGGATGTGGTCGGGCACGCGGTTCTTCACGGCGGGGATGCTGCGGAGGTAGGCGTAGATGGCCTTCAGATCCTGATCGGTCATGGCCTGGACGTTCTGGATGGGCATGGGCGGGAGCACGGGGCGGCCCTTCCCCAGATGGCGGCCGCTGCGGATGCGCTTGACGAATGCATCGGCGTTCTCGGCGGAGAGGCCGGTCTCCTTGTCGGGCGTGAGGTTGGCGGCGAAGGTGACGCCCCAGGGGCCCGACCAGGCCGTGAGGGTGGCGGCGCCGTTCACGAGCCAGGGGCCCTCGGGGAGCTTGGGCGCCGGCGGCATCACCATGCCTTCGGGATGACCCGACAGCATGCGGGTCATGTCGGGCTCGGGGCCCTTGGGACCCATCTTCAAGGGCGTGTGGCAGTCGTGGCAGCCGGCGACCTGCATGAGGTAGCCGCCCCGCTTGATCATCGCCTGATTGGCAGGGCCGGCCTGGAGGGAGAGCGCGGCGGCGGCGAGCAGGAGTGCGGTGGGGGTGGTGGCGTTCATGGAGCACCTCGGGAAAGGGGGCCGGAACGTCCGGCGTGATGGGGTGTTTATCCCACGAGCAGAGAATGGTTTATTGCTTTTTTCCACCCTTAAGAAAGAAATAGCAGGCCTTTAAGAAGCCTTTAAGAAAACCGTGTCGAAGCCGTGACCGCCCCGTCAGGTGCGGGCCTCCTCCAGCACCAGGGGGCGGTCCACCTTGAGCCTGAAGCGACCCCGGCCCGTCTTCTCCAGCTGCACGCAGGCCTGCCGTTCCGACAGCCTCCGGTGGAGTAGGACGAGCCGTGCTTCCAGGTTGTCGCTCACGTCGGGCAGCTTCACGTTGGGATCCAACCGCAGCTCACGGTTGCTGAAGGCCGTGCGGCCCTGGGACTGGTAAGCCTGGAGCAGGGTCCAGAGGATGTTCCCCGCCACGCCCTTGATCAGGTAGTCCTCATCGAGGAACACGCTGTCGTTCTCGCCGAAGTGCCGCACCCGCACCGGGGCGCCGCCGGAGGGGGCCGCGGCCGGGGGTGGCGCGGGCGCCTCGTCAGTGAGCTCCGCCTCCGACTGCAGCAGGCGGAACATGGCCCCGAACTGCGCGGCCAGAGCCACGAGGCTGTCCTCGTCCTCGAAGGTGAAGCGCATTTCGCAGGGGCTCTCCACGAAGATCACGCCCATGGGGTGCCTCGGGGCCGGGATGGGCACGGCCATCTGCGAGCCTGGCGCCGGAAGGCCCGGATAGGGGATGGTGAGCTCCGGGGACTCCGTATAGCCCCCCTTCACGGCCTGATCGCGGATGGCCTTGCCGTAGGCGTATTCCGTGGTCATGTGGCTGATGCGGATGGGCACCCCCTCCCGCACGGACACGCCGATGATCCCGTCGCCCACGGCGATCTCGGACCCCACCCCGGAGGCTTCGTAACCCCGGCTGGCCAGGGTGTAGAGCCGGGCCCGGGAGGGATCCAGCATCATCACCAGGGTGTGGGTGATGCCGAAGTGGGTCTGCAGCCCGTCCAACAGACCATCCAGGAGCGCATCGGGATCCGAGCAGGCGGCCAGGCGCTGGGAACAGGCCTTCAGCGCGGAGAGCCCACCCCCGGACCGCGGGGGCGTCGGCAGCGCATGGCCGGGAAGCTCCTCGATCTCCATCGCCCGGTAGATGTCGGACCCCTGCAGGATGAACACGCCCGCCATGCCGGTGTGGGAGGCGATGCCCGCCAGCTTGGCCTTCATGGCCTCGAACACCGGCCCCGATGTCTCGGTCCGCTCATAGACGAGGTGCACCCGGAACTGTCGGCCGGTCTGCGGGTGGATGAGGCCCAACGCCGCCCGGGGATTGGCCAGGATGTTCTGCCGGGTCTTGTTGAAGAACTGGTAGGAGAGGGCGATGTGGTCGGGGTCCAGGTAGAGCCCTTGGCTCATGTAGGCGACATTGGGCGTCCCGTCGGCCGAGCAGGTGCTCACGACCCCGGGGATCACCCCCTCCAGGCACTCGCGGATCCCATCGGCCCGGAGCATCAGACCCCCTTCCCGAGGGGCCGGCCCGCCTGGGGGCCGGGGGTCTGGTCGAAGGCCTCCACGGGCGTGAAGGCCACCGCCGCCAGGTCCGAGGGGGCGCACGTGAAGATGGTTCGGATCACATCCGCCGAGAAGCCCAGGGGGGCCATCTGGCGCGCGAAGGAATCGATGGAGGCTTCCACCCAGGCCGCATCGCCCTCGGCGAGGGGGATGACCGTCGCGTCCCGGCCCTTCAGCTGGATCGTCCGGTGGGTGGGGGGATCCGTGAGCACCACCGCCACCTTTCCGTTCGCCCCGATATCCCCGAGCAGCTCCCCTGCTTGGGGACGGGCCACGAACACGATCATCCGGCCCGCATCCCCCTCGACCCGGCAAGCCAACCCCCGGACCAGGGTGGGCCGCCCCGACGCATCGCAGGACCCCACGTTCAGGGAGCGTCCCCCCACCAGGAACGCGGCCTCCTCGGCCAAAAAGGTTCGCAAGGGATCGTGGGGCATGGTGGCGCCCAGTATACCGGGCCCCCCGAAGACCCGGAATCGGTCGCGAAACGGGAAGCCCCCGGCGATGGGCCGGGGGCGACTGGTTGGTGTGGGAATCCCCACCACCCACCCTGCCCTGCAGATTCCCTGCATCAGGGAAGTCCTCAGGGATTCGCGAGAATCTCGGCTCGTACGAGGCCGACCCATTGGGGCTCATCCCTTGCCTGGAGAGGGCTCGCGGGGGCGACTCCACCGAATTCCCTAGACCTCCGATCAGGGCATGAAGCGGAGGCGAACAGGGAATTCGCAGCGGTTCAGGGAATGGTGAGACTGGGAGATGCCCTGGTTCTTTCGATGGTGGTTCTCCCTGCTCCGCCCCAGGCCCGAGGCCTCGTCAGATGTGCACCACCTGGCCCTTGAGAACCTGGCCTTGCGGCACCAACTGGCCCTTCTGCAACGGGCCAAGCGAAGACCGCCTCTGTGCACCTGGGATCGCATCCTCTGGGTGGCGCTCAAGCGGTTCTGGCCCCGGTGGCAAAGCGCCTGCGTCGTCGTGAAGCCCGCCACCGTCGTGGCCTGGCACCGCGCCGGGTTCCGCGCCCTCTGGCGTTGGAAATCCAGGGCGAAGGCCGGGCGTCGGTCCACCCATGCAGACCGAGTGGCCCTGATCCGGCGCATGGCTGAGGAGAACCCCCTCTGGGGCGCCCCGCGCATCCACGGTGAGCTTCGGATGCTGGGGATCCGGATCTCCCAGGCCACCGTGGCCCGGTACCTGCCCAAGCGGCCCAAGCCTCCCCGCCAGGGACAAACTTGGAAGGCCTTCCTGGCCAACCACCGGGAGCACCTCGCCGCCATGGACTTCTTCACGGTCCCCACGGCCACGTTCCGCCAGCTCTATGGACTGGTGATCCTTCACCACGGGCGCCGCGAAGTGGTGCACGTCAACGTCACGGCTCACCCCACCGCCGCCTGGGTCCGCCAACAACTGCGGGAAGCCTTCCCGGGTGATCAGACCCCGAAGTACCTCATCTTCGATCGGGACACCATCTTCGGAGCCACCAGGGACTTCATCCGGAGCCTCGGCGTCGAGCCCAAGGTGATCGCCTACCGCTCCCCCTGGCAGAACGGAGTCGTGGAACGGTTCATGGGCACCCTGCGGCGCGAGCTGCTGAACCACGTCATCGTGCGAGACGAGACCCATCTCCTCCGCCTCGTGAAGGCCTTTGTGGCCTACTACCACGAAGACCGAACCCACCTTGGGCTTGGGAAGGAGACACCCAAGCACCGGGGCCGGGAGGATCCTCCCGACGGGCACTCCAATGTGAAGGCCAGCCCCAGGCTGGGTGGCCTGCACCATCGGTACACCTGGAACAAGGCCGCCTAATCGCCGTGAATCGGATTCGAGGCGGCTGGGCGGAGCCCTGCCTGCAGCGAGATCATTCTGGATATTCGGCTGTCAAAGACCATCGACGGGACCGCCATTGGCCCAGGTCGGACTCCGATTCCGCTCTTGGATGGGAGAACTTGACCCTCAACTAAGAGCGGAATCGGGGCAGATCAAATTTTGAGAAGGGACAGGAGTACCCATCCCGCTCTTCCCCGACGTGGAAGCGGATGACAACCCATTGTTGGGCGAACCGGCTCATCTGAACCCGAGCATTCGGAAACGCCAGTTCACCAAAAAAGAGCTTTTCTGTGTATTGAGTATGGCGGCCGGATACAGGTTCAATGCTCTTGGAAAGAGATTCAAAGGCGACCGCGGGTGCGGCGGCAATTGGAACACTTGAACGGTGGAATGGAAATAGGCTCATCTGGCGCCTAACGTTCCGGATGGCCGGCCAAACCGCTTGCGGTTTGGTCCGGGCCGATGTGGTGGTTAGGCCGGCTGAGTACGGGGATCTGGAATTCACTCATTCGAATCTCTCGAATCGATCCCCGAGGCATCGAGTCTTCTTGC
>DATFAX010000138.1:0-7868 GCA_035254125.1 Holophagaceae bacterium
GCGGCGGCGGCGCCAGCTCTTGAGGTTGAAGGGGATCGAATGGTCCCGCGCGAAGGCCATCTGGGCCAGGGTCTCCTGGCGCGCCGTGGCGCCGGGGTGGCCGCTGATGAAGACGGGCTCGCCCACCTTCACCCCCGTCGCTGCGAAGGGCAGGTAGGCGGCCGGTTGGTAGGGCCGGCCGTTCTCGTAGACCCGGAAGAGGGAGAAGTCCAGGTCGTGGCGGGGGTAGACGAAGTTGTCGGGATCGCCGCCGAAGGCCGCGATCTGGGCCTCGGGGGCGGCCACGAGGCGCACGTCCGTGTGCCGTTTGTACCCGTAGAGCCAGGTTTCGCCGCCGTTGTAGAGGCTCACACTCTCCACCTGCAGGCCCGTGGCCTTCTGCTCCGCCTGCTGGAGGGCCAGCAGGGCGGCTTCACGGGCCTTGCGGGCTTCGGCGGGGGCCATCCCGGGCTTCACGGCGGCGCCCACCTCCTTGGTGACGTCCCGCATCTTCTCGAGGGTCACGAGCACGAGGCCCGCGACCTTCAGCTCGCCTTCGCGGTTCGGAGCGGTGAAGCCGTCGCGGATGTAGTCGTGCTCGGCACTGCCCACCTGCTGGATGGCGCTGCGGCCCACGTGGTGGTTGGTGAGCACGAGACCGTCGGCGCTGACGAAGCTGCCCGTGGCGCCGGGGAAGCGCACGGTGGCTAGGCGCAGGCGGTCCAGGAAGGCCTGATCCACGTCCACGCCCAGGGAGGCCTTGATGCGCTTCCCGGGCACGTTGTCAAAGGTCCACATGCCCTCATCGGCACGGAGGCCGGCGGTGGCGAGGAGGGCGAGGGTGAGGCGGGTGAGGCGCATGGATTCCTCCAGATAAGGCAAGGGCCCGCGGAGGCGGGCCCTTGGTCAGGCGAAGGCTAGTTGCCGCGGAGTTCGTCGGCCAGGTGCTTGGCGTCGTAGACCTTGTCGAGGGCTTCGAGGATGGCGCGGGCGTCCAGGGAGACGCCGCGGTTCACCTTGCCGTCGTAATAGTAGTTGCCGGGCAGGCTCTCGATGTTGCCGTCGTAGATGAGGCCCACCAGCTCACCGGCCTTGTTCACCACGGAGGATCCGGAGTTGCCGCCGATGATGTCCACGGCGTGGGCGAAACCCAACGGGGTGCTCATGTTCACCGCGGCCTGCTTGTCCATCCAGCGCTTCGGTAGCGCGTACCAGCCGTGCTCCGCCTCGGGGCCCCAGCCCCAGGCGCGGTCGTAGAGACCGGCAATCGTCGTGAAGGGCTGGGTCATGGTGCCATTGGCGGGGTAGGTGGACACGGGACCATAGGTGAGGCGCAGGGTGAAGGTGGCATCGGGGTAGGCCTCCTTCCCGTACACGGCGAAGCGGGCCCGGGCCAAGCGGCCCTGGTGCTCGTTCACCACGGCGGTGACCTGCTCGTCCAGGGTCTTCCGGAGCTTGCGGCCCAGGGGATCCAGCACGCGGGCCAGCTTCACCATGGGATCGGTGCTCTCGGCCACGGCCTTGGCACCGCCCTCGAGCAGGGCCTTGCGGGCGGCGGCATCGGACAGCTTGCTGCCCTCCACCAGGGCCTTGGCGGCTTCCTCCGGGGACTTGCCGGCCAGGGCGGCCTTCACGAAGGGATGGTTCGCCCCGAGGTGCAGCTTGGCCTGGCCGAGACCGAAGGCCAGGTTCAGGGTCTCGAGCTCGGCATCGAAGGGGGCCGGAGAGGCGGCTGTGAGGCGCTTCTTCAGGCCCTCCACCTGCGCCGGGGACTGGTACTCGGCCAGGCGCTTCTCGGCGGGCTTGGGCAGCTCCTCCGCGAGGCGCACGAGGTTGAGGGCGTTCATCAGGAGCTGGCTGCCCTGGGTGTTCAGGAAGAGCTGCTCCTTCACGTGGAGCTTGGCCACCTTCATGGCCCCCTCGATCTTGGCCCAGGACTGTCCAGCCTCCTTGGCCAGCTTGGGATCCTTGGCCACGGCGGCCTTCAGGGCGTCCTCCTTGCCCTTCACCAGCGCCATCTGCTCCTGGTCGCCCAGGCCCTTGCGGTGCCCCTTGATGGCCTTGAGGGTGTTCTCGATGCCAAAAATCTGGGTGTTCACCTTAAGCATGTTGGCTTCGCTCTTGGCCGCATAGGCCTTGAGCCCGGCCACCTGCTTCTCGAAGCCGGCGATGCGGATGGGCAGCACATCCTCGGCCATGTACTTCATCTGGGCGAGGGTGAAGAGGCGGGAGGTGTTGCCGGGATGGCCGCTCACGAAGGTGAGGTCGCCATTCTTGAGACCGCCCTTGGTCCACTGCAGGTGCTGGGGCGTCTGGTAGGGCTTCCCGTTCTCGTAGACCCGGAAGAGGCTGAAGTCCAGGTCATGACGGGGGTAGGTGAAGTTGTCGTGGTCGCCGCCGAAGAAGGCGATCTGCTGCTCGGGGGCCATGACGAGGCGCACGTCCGTGTGCTTCTTGTAGCCGTAGATCCAGTACTCGCCGCCCTGATAGAGGGTCACGGGCTGGCAGTCCAGGCCGCTCTTCTTGCCTGCTTCCTCCACCAGCGCGGTGAGAGCCTTCTGGCGGGCGGCCAGGGCGTCCTTCTCGGTGGCGCCCTTCTTCACGGCGGCATTCACCTTGTCGGTGACGTTCTCCATGGTCATCAGGGTGAAGAGTTCCAGGCCGGGAACCTTGATCTCGGCCTCCTGGTTGGCGGCGACGAAGCCGTTCACCAGGTAGTTCTTCTCGCCGGGGCCGGAGACGCGCTGGATGGAGCCGCGACCCACGTGGTGGTTGGTGAGCACGAGGCCATCCTTGCTCACGAAGGAGCCCGTGCCACCGGGGAAGCGCACCACGGAGAGGCGGAGATGGTCCAGCCAGGCCTGGTCGGGGGCGAAGCCGTACTTCTCCTTCATCTTCTTCAAGGGCAGGTTGTCGTAGGTCCACATGCCCTCGTCCGCGCGGACGAAGGCGGTGCTGGCGGCGGCCGCAGCCAGGAGAAGGGCGAGGGCGGGTAGGCGAAGGCGCATGAAGGCTCCGGGAAACGCTTGAGAGGGATCAAGTTTATCCTTCCCCATCCACCCGACCGATGCCTTGGGGTGAATGGAGGGACGGCTGAGGCCCCTTCCCCTGCAGTTGTGATCTAGATCCTGCCATTTGCAACAAATTGAGACTCAAGATTATTTCCTCCCCGGAGCCCCCGTGCGTCTGACCCCCCTCCTCCCCGCCCTGTTCCTCGCCCTCCCCCTGATGGCCCAGGAAAAGCCCAAGGAACCCGAAGGGATCTCCGACAACAGCTTCCTCATCGAGGAGGCCTACAACCAGGAGAAGGGGGTGGTGCAGCACATCTTCAACTGGCAGCGCTTCCAGACGGACCGCAGCTGGGTGGGCACCTTCACGCAGGAGTGGCCCGTGGGTGGCCAGACCCACCAGCTCAGCTACACCCTGCCCTACCTCCACCAGACGGGCACCGCCAACGGGGCGGGCGACGTGCTCCTCAACTACCGCTATCAGGCCCTCGGGGGCGACGACAAGGAACTGAGCTTTTCCCCCCGCCTCAGCGCCATCCTGCCCACGGGCGACTACAAACTGGGCCGTGGCAACGGGGCCCTGGGCGCCCAGGTGATGCTGCCCCTCAGCATCCCCATGACGGATACGTTCTTCGCGCACCTCAACCTCGGCGGCACGGTGATCCCCAAGGCCAAGAACGCCGCGGGCGACACCGCGGATGTCGCCGGAACCGCCGTGGGCTTCAGCTTCATCTGGCGTCCCCACCCTGAGTTCAATGTGATGCTGGAGGCCATCCACACCACCCAGGACGTGGTGCTCGGCAAGGACCTCAAGGAGAAGGAGAAGGCCACCTACCTGAACCCCGGGATCCGATGGGCCTACAACTTCCCCAGCGGACTCCAGATCGTCCCCGGCATCGCCTACACCTATGGCGTGGGCTCCTCCAAGGGCGACAACGCCATCTTCCTCTACCTCAGCTTCGAGCACCCCTTCGGCAAAAAGTAGGGCGCCTCCCGGCGCCCCACCTGGGATCCCCCTCCGGGGATCGGCCTCAGGACTGCTTCTCCTGGGCGGGGCGCCCCCGGAAGACGAAGAGGTGCGCGAGGAACATCACCACGAGCACCGCACCGAAGGTGCAGACGATGGTGGCCCCCGTGGGCGTGTCCGCCTTCACGGAGAGGTACACGCCCAGGGCCGACACGAGGGTGCCCATGGTCCACCCGATGGCGAGGCGGGGCCCGATGCGGTCGGTGAAGAGCATGGCCCCCACCGAGGGTACGATCAGGTAGCAGAAGACCAGGAGCACGCCGGCGATGGAGACGCTGGAGGTGACCACCAGGCCGAAGGAGGCGTAGAAGAGGAAGTCCCACAGGCGCACCGAAATGCCCTGGGCCTCGGCGCCCTTGGGGTCCATGGAGATGAGCAGGAAGCGCTTGCGGAAGATGTAGTGGAAGATGCCGATGGCCCCGTAGAGCACCGCCGTGCGGCCCACCTCACCCCAGGACACAGCCAGGATGTTGCCCACCAGCATGTCCTTCAGATGTTCCGTTTCACCCGTGGACTTGCTCATGGCCAGGATGGCCGCCGCCGAGGCCACGGCGTAGGCGATGCCGATGAAGGCCTCCTGCGGGATGTGCGTCCGCCGGGAGCGGGCCGTGGAGAAGATGAAGGCCCCGAAGAAGGTGAAGCCGAGGCTGATCCAGTAGGCGTAGGGGCCATGGGGATCGAAGCCCGTGATGAGGGCCACCACGGCGCCCAGGGCCGCGATCTGGGCCAGGGCGAGGTCCACGAAGATCACGCCGCGCTCCACCACGTGCACGCCCAGGTAGGCATGGATGCCCGTGAGGATCAGGCTCGCCGCCAGGGGCGCCAACAGGAATTGCATGATTTCCATGGGTCCTCGCTCATCGTCGGCGCCAAGGGCCGGAAGGGGTCTATTTCAGCTGCTGGAAGGTCTTCACGAGCAGGTCGACGTCGTAGTCGAAGAGCTTGATGTAATCCCCCGTCGCGGCATTGCCCCCCACCGAGGGCATGAGCACCGCCACCTGGCCACCGGTCTCCCGGGCCACGCTCTGGGGCGTCTTCAGATCGAAGTAGGGCTCCACAAGGATGAGCTTGATGTTGTCCCGCCGCATGAGGGCGATGAGCTCCACCACGTGGGCGGGGCTGGGGGGGATGCCGGGCTTGGGTTCGATGTAGTCCACCACCTGCAGGCCGAAGCGCTTGGTGAAGTTCGGCCAGGACCGGTGGTAGGTGATGATCTTCCGGCCCCGGTAGGGCTTCATGCGGTCATCCCAACGCCGCTCGGCCTCGGCCATCCGCTTCTGGAAGTCCGCCAGCCGACCCTGGAAGTAGGCGGCATCGGCGGGGCGAAGCTGGCTGAAGCGCTGGGCCAGCCCTCCCGCGATGCGCACCCCGTTCTTCGGATCCAGCCAGTAGTGGGGGTTGCCCAGGGGGTGCACGTCGCCCATGGCCCGGCTCACCTGGCCCGAAGGGATCTCCAGGATCTCCGAGAACTGGGAGGCATCGAAGTAACCCGGCCCGCCGGGCTGCACCTTGGGGTTCCCGCACTGGTTGATGAGGGGGGGCAGCCAGCCCACCTCCAGTTCGAGGCCGACCACCACGAGCAGGTCGGCGCGCCGGAGGTTGAGGAGGAAGCTCGGCTTGGCCTCCACGAAGTGGGGATCCTGGTAGCCCCGGGCAATGGCGTTCACGTTCACCTTGTCGCCTCCCACTTCGGTGGCCAAGGCGGCGAGATCCGTGGTGGAGGCCACCACGTTCAGCTTGTCTCCAGCCCGGGCGGGCAGCCCCACGGCCAAGGCGAGGAGCGCCGCGCCACAGGCGAGCACCCCGCGACGCAGGCGGCCGGCCAAGGTGGATCGGTTCATCGGGTCCATCGGAGCCTCCGGATCAGAAGGGGTGCGCGCCATGGGCACCCATGACGAAGAGGAGCTGGAGCTTGAATTCATGGGCGTCGCGGGCCCCGTCGTAGCGGGTGACCCGGTATTGGCCCCGGAGCTGGCTGAACTCGCTCATCCAATAGGTCGCCAGACCCGAGAACCCCCGGTCCACCTTGGTCGCATCTTCGGCCCGCGCAGACCGGTCGAAGCGGGCGCCGAAGGTCCACCGCTGATTCATGCGGTATTCGAGATCCGAATACATGCCCTTGCTCCGCTGGGCGCCGGCCAGCTGATCCCTTCGGCTCCAGATGAACTCCGTGCGCCATTGGAAGGAGGTGTAGATGGACCGCGCCAGGGGTTTCCAGCGCAAGGTCAGGTCGACCCCCTGGAGGGTGGTCAGGAAGTCGCTCCCCAGCTCGTTGTGGCCCCGGGAGTAGGAGTAGCCCACCTCCAGGTTGGTGTTCTCGGTGAGGTCCTGGTAGCCCTTCAGGTGCCCCACCTGGATGAGGTCCTTCTTCTGGTGGGAGGCGTAGATCCCCTCCGAATCCCCCTTGAAGACCTGGGCAGTGGCTTCCAAGTAGAAGTCCCCCGGCGCGGGCAGGACGTGGCTCACGGAGATGCCCATGTCGTTGATGCCATCCTCGCCCCCCACCAGGTTCCCGGTCACCAGGGGCCGGTCGGTCCAGTGCAGGCTGTGGGTGTGGCTGGGATTCACCTTCCCGAAGGCCGCCCGCATCTTGCCCACCTTGGCCAGGAACCCCCCGGGCAGGGCGTTGAACGAGAGGAAGGCCTCCTCAACACTCACCCCCTCCTTGCCGAAGGCCAGGAACACATCGCCCCGGGAGTAGGGATCCACCACGGCCTGGAGCCCAAGTTCGGCTTCATGCATGTCCAGGGCAGGCTCGGGATTCACCTCGTTGTTCCCCACCGAGCCCAGGAAATTGCCGATGAGGCTGATGTCGGGGTTGAGGGCCTTGGTGGCCGCCCCGCCGGCGCCACCCAAGCGGGCCGGCTCCGGAGTCGCTTCCGGAGGGGCGCTCCGCTGGGCGCGAAGCTCCTCCTCCAGCTTCCGGAGGCGCTCTTCCAGGGCCTTCACCTGCTCGGCAGTGGGGGGCGCAGGGGCTTCCTGGGCCGCCAGCAACACCGGGGCCAAAAGAACCGGGGTGACCTGCCAAGGCTTCAGGCGCACCGGACACCCCCCGGCCGGAAGCCCAGACCCCCGCTCGACGGTCCACCCTGGGCAGCGGCCACCTGGCCCCAGCAGGCATCCCGCCGGGCCTCCGAAGCGCCCAGACTTGGGATCGTGGCATACGCCCGTCGGCGCTTGGATTGGGTCACGGATCGCTCCTTGATGAAATTCTTTTTCATCTACGCCCTTTCGTCAACCCCCAACCTAAACCTCGGGCGCCCCGCCACGAAGCCTGCCTGCACCCTGCTCGGGAGACCTTTGCCATGACCAAGAAGAAGAAGCTCATCGCGATCGGCGGAGGCGTGGTCCTGCTGCTCATCGTGGGCCTTGCGGCCACCAGCGGCGACAAGGGCCTGGGCATCCAGGTGGCCGCCGTGGAACGCGAATCCCTCCAGGCCAAGGTCAGCGCCAACGGCAAGGTGCAGGCGGTGAAGAAGGCAGACATCTCCGCCAACATGGTGGGCCAGGTCACCCGGCTGGCCGTGCAGGAGGGGGATCAGGTCAAGAAGGGCCAGTTCCTCATGGAGATCGACCCCCGCAGCGCCAAGGCCAGCACCGATGCCACCCAGGCCGGCATGCAGGCCGTGCTCTCCGACCTAGCCTCCGCCCAGGCGAACCTGACCCAGGCCAAGGCCGACTTCGACCGCGCCAAGGCCAACCGCAGCGCCGGAATCATCTCCGCCGCCGACTTCGAGAAGGCCAAGACCGCCCTCGACACGGCCCAGGCCAGCGCCGCCGCCACCCAGAAGCGGGCCGACCAGGCCAGGGCCCAGAACGCCCAGTCCCGGGTGGGCCTCGCCTACACCACCATC
>DATFAX010000139.1:0-48631 GCA_035254125.1 Holophagaceae bacterium
GCCCCAACCTTCGCAAAGGCCCAAAAAACGTGGGATTGCGCGGGACTCTGTGGAAAACTCTGTGGATAACCCTGTGCATCGCGAAGGGGATGTCATGCGCAAGACGAAGCTCGTAATGACCTTGGGTCCCGCCCTCATGGATGGGGACAAACTCCGGGAAGCCCTGAAGGAAGCGGACGCCGTCCGGCTCAATGCGAGCCACGGGGATCTGGAAGGTCGTGCCGAGGGTCTGCGCCGGGTGCGCGCCCTGGCCGAGGAGGTGGGCCGGGTGATCCCCGTGTTCCTGGATCTGCAGGGGCCCAAGTGGCGGGTGGGCATGCTGGAGTCCCCGCTGGAAGTGCCGGAGGGCAGCGAGGGCGTGTTTTATCCGCAGGGCGAAGTCGTGCCCACGTCGGGCCTGGCCTGGGTGGCGCCCCTGCCGCATCCGGAGCTCTTCGAGGGCGCGGAGATGGGGCAGCGCTGGTTGCTGGACGACGGGGCCCTCGAAGTCGAGATCCTCGCCAAGGCCCCCGAGAAGATCCGGGTGCGGGTCACCCGTGGGGGTGTGCTGAAGGCCCGCAAGGGCATCCACCCCATCGGCATCAACCTCCGCATGGATCCCCTCACAGAGAAGGACCACGTGGACATCCGCTGGGGCGTGGAGCACGGGGTGGATCTGTTCGCCCAGAGCTTCGTGCGCCGGGCCAGCGACGTGCAGCAGCTGCAGGCCATCATCCAGCACCTGGGGGGCAGCCAGCCGGTCATCGCCAAGATCGAGCATCCCTCGGCCCTGGCTCACCTGGAGGAGATCCTGGAGGTGAGCTGGGGCGTCATGGTGGCCCGGGGCGACCTGGGCGTGGAATTGGGCGTGGAGCGGGTGCCCAGCCTCCAGAAGCAGATCATCAAGGCGGCCCGTCGGGCTCTCAAGCCCGTCATCACCGCCACCCAGATGCTGGAGAGCATGATCGATCACGCCCAGCCCACCCGAGCCGAAGCCAGCGACGTGGCCAATGCCATCTGGGATGGTACCGATGCCGTGATGTTGAGTGCCGAGAGCGCTTCCGGTTCCTACCCGGTGGAGGCTGTGCAGTGGCTGGCCCGCATCGCCGCCGAAGCGGACGCCAACCACAAGCAGCGTGTCCGCCCCCTCATGGAGGACCTGCCCGAGGCGGTGCTGGGCCGCACGGACATCTCCGTGGCCTTCGCCGCCTGCCGCACCGCCGAGGAGATCAACGCCCGGTGGCTCGTGGCCTTCACGGAGGGTGGGGGCACCGCCCGCATGGTCAGCCGTCTGGCGGGCCGCACCCCGGTGCTCGCCGCCACCACGGATGAGATCACCGCCCGGCGCATGGGCCTGCTCCGCGGCGTGACGCCCCTCCTCATCCCCCGTGTCCAGAACACGGACGAGATGGTGGAGGTGGTGCGCGAGCTGCTGCTCTCCAAGCACGAACTCATGGCCATGGATCGGGTCGTCATGACCATGGGCCTCCCCCTGTGGAAAACGGGCACCACGAACACCATGAAAGTGATGACCTTCTAATCCGATCCAGGAGCGCCCATGGCCATCCCCCGCCCGACCCCCTTCGACTACGCGCCCTTCTACGCGCCCTACGTGAACGCGGTACCCGAGGGCGTGGATGTCCGCTTCATGCTGGAGGCCCAGCTGGAGGAGGTGCGGGGGCTTTTCGGGGCCCTCAGCGAGGCCCAGGGCCTATTCCGCTATGCCGAAGGCAAGTGGAGCCTGAAGGAACTGCTGGGGCACCTTGCCGACGCGGAGCGGGTCTTCGGTTACCGGGCCATGTGCGTGGCCCGGGGCGAGCAGAAGCCCCTGCCGGGGTTCGACGAGGATGCCTACGTGGCCGCGGCCCGCTTCGACGCCCGTCCCCTCAAGGAGCTCATGGCCGACTTCCTCCTGGCCCGACAGGCGAACCTGAGCCTCTTCGATGGCTTCAATGAGGAGGCCTGGGATCGCATCGGCAATGCGAACTCCGTCCAGATCAAGGCCTGCGGTTTCCCCTACTTCTGCGCGGGCCATGCCGCCCACCACCTGAAGGTGATCCGGGAACGCTACCTCTCTTCGCTGAGGTAGTCCCCGGCCCAAGCTTCCAGGGAATCCCGCAGTCGCTTCAGCTGGGTGAGGTCCGTGGTGCGGAAGCGGCTCACGAGTTTCCAGCCCTGGGCCACCTTCTGGTAGCGATGCAGCCACAGGAAGGGCCCCTCCCAGGGGCCTTCGCTGTCCTTGCGGGTGCGCACCAGGAAGGCGATGGAGGTCCAGGGACCTTCGGACAGGACGCGACGGCCCAGTTCCTCGAGGGACTCATCGTCGTCGGAGGCGAGCTGCAGATCGTCAAGGTCATGGATCATCCGCCTAGGTTGCCAGCTATCCTTCCCCCATGCGCATCGAATGCATCGCCGTGGGAACCGAACTCCTCGCCACCGAGCGGGTCGACACCAACTCCGTGTGGCTGGCCCAGCGCCTGGCGCGCCTGGGCCTGTCCTTCCATCGCAAGACCTGCGTGGGGGATGACCGGCGGGATCTGGCAGACCTCTTCCGGGAGGCCCTGGACCGCTCGGATCTGGTGCTGACCACCGGGGGCCTCGGGCCCACCTTCGATGACTTCACGAAGGAAGTGCTGGCGGAGATCGCCGGGGTGCCCCTCCACGAAGACGCCACCTGCAAGGCGGACCTCCTGGCCTTCTACGCCTCCCGCAACCGCGTGCCCAGCGAGAACAACCTCAAGCAGGTGATGATCCCCGACGGGGCGGAGGCCGTCCGCAATCCCATCGGGACGGCGCCGGGCGTCTGGTGGGAGGCCCCCGCGGGGCGGCGCGGCGGCACCGTGGTGATGATGCCGGGGGTGCCCCGGGAGATGAAGCGCATGTGGCTGGACCAGGTGGAGCCGCGTCTGGCGGTCCGGGCCGGAGCCACCATGCACACCCTGCGCGTCGTCGTCGGCGGGGTGCCCGAGAGCACCCTGGATGAGCGCACCCGGGCCCTGCGGGAGCGGCATGCGGAGCTGGAATGGACCATCCTCGCGGGCATCGTGCAGGTGGAGCTGCAGGCCCGGCACACGGATCCCGCGGCCCTGGCCTCCGCCGAGGCGGACCTGAGGGACCTGCTCGGGCCCGACCTCGTGTGCGTGGGCGACACCAACCTGGAGGACGAGATCGTGCGCTTGCTCCAGAGTCGGGACGAAACCTTGGCGGTCGCCGAAAGCATGCCCGGGGGGCTCCTGTGCGCCAAGGTCACCGCGGTGCCGGGCGCCTCCCGCGTGCTCAAGGGCGGCGGAGTGACCTATACGGCGGATGCCAAGACGGTGCTCGCCGGCGTGGATCCCGGTCTCATCGCCGCCCACGGCACCGTGAGCGAGCCGGTGACCCACGCCATGGCCGAGGGGATCCGCCAGAAGCTGGCCGCCACCTGGGGCCTCGCGGTGACGGGCAATGCCGGTCCGGACCTGGATCCGCACGGGGCCACGGCCGTGGGCGACTGCATCATCGCCCTCACGGGGCCGGACACCATGGAGCTCCGCCGCTTCAGCATCCCTGGCGAGCGGCCGGATATCCAGCTGCGGGGCGCGGCCTGGGCCCTGGATCTGCTGCGCCGGTCCCTGCTCTGACGTCCTTTTCCCAAATGGGTGCAATGGGCTCAAGGGCTCCTTCCCGGCTCGGGAGACGCGGACGCCGCTGCTAGACTGGGAGCATGTCCAGCCCCGAACCGCTGTACCTCACCCTTGGGTGCCTCGGCGCCTTCCTGTGCGGAAGCATCCCCTTCGGCCTCGTGCTGGTCCAGCTGGCCGGGAAGGGGGATGTGCGGGAGCACGGGAGTGGCAACATCGGCGCCACCAACGTGAGCCGGGTGGGTGGCAAGGGCCTGGGCATCGTCACCCTGCTGCTGGACATCGCCAAGGGCTTCCTGCCCGTCTACCTCGCCAAATCCCAGGGCTGGGATCCGGCCAGCACCGCCGGGGTGGCCCTGGCCGCCACCACGGGCCACGTCTTCACCCCCTGGCTGAAGTTCCAGGGCGGCAAAGGCGTCGCCACGGCCCTGGGGGCGGCCCTGGCCTTCCACTGGCTCATGGTGATGCCCAGCATCGGCCTCTTCATCCTGCTCGTGGCCCTCACCCGCTATGTCTCCCTGGGGAGCATCCTGGGCTCTGCCCTCATGCCCCTGATGCTGGCCCTGCTGCCGGAACCCCAACGCACCCTGGAGATGAAGTCCGGGGCCTTTGCCTTGAAACTGGATTTTGGTTCCCTCCTCACCTGGCCGACTCACGAACCCGCCGTCCTCATCCTCTGGTCCCTGCTCGCGGGCCTGGTGGTGGTGAAGCATCACGAGAACATCCGCCGCCTCCTCGCCGGCACCGAGAATCCGCTCTGGGGCGCCAAGCGGGGGGAGGCTTCCCATGGCTGAGTTCGAGATCGGCATTTTCGGGGCCGGCGTCTGGGGCACGGCCCTCGCCTGCGCCTGGGCCCGGGCCGGCCATCGTGTGGCCCTCTGGGGGCACACGCCCGAGAAGATGCGCGACCTGGCGGCCACGCGCCTGCATCCCCGCCTGAACGGCGTGCCCCTCACGGGTGGCGTGCGGCCCGTGGAGGATGCCCGCCAGGCCCTGTCCGCCCCCGTGTGGATCTCCTGCCTGCCCGTGCAGGCCAGCGCAGGCGCCTGGCGGGACCTCATCGCCCAGGCACCGGCGCGGCCGCCGGTGCTGCTCCACAGCTCCAAGGGGCTCGTTACCCACACCCACCAGACCGTGAGCCAGACCCTGGGATCCCTGCTGGAGATGCCCGTGGGAACGCTGAGCGGCCCCACCTTCGCGGATGAAGTGGCCATGGGCCTGCCAGCGGCCCTGGTGCTCGCGGTGCCCGAGCCCATCACCGATTTCGAGGCCATGGAGCTGCAGAAGCGGCTGGCCACGGAACGGCTGCGCCTCTACCTCAGCCGGGACGTGCTGGGCGCCGAGCTCTGCGGGGCCCTCAAGAACGTGCTGGCCATCGCCGCCGGGCTTGTGGAGCAGCTGGGCCTGGGGCACAACGCCCGGGCCGCCCTCATCACCCGCGGGCTCGCCGAAATGGCCCGCCTCGTGGAGGCCCGCGGGGGCCGTTCGGAAACCGTGATGGGCCTCGCCGGCATGGGCGACCTCATGCTCACGGCCACGGGCCCTCAGAGCCGCAATCGCCGTCTGGGCGCCGCCCTGGCCCAGGGGATGACCCTCCAGGAGGCCATCGCCACCCTGGGCGGCCAGGTGGCCGAAGGTGTGCCCACCACCCGTGCGGCCCTGGACCTGGGCAAGGAGGCCGGCGTGGACCTGCCCATCACGGAAGCCGTGGCCCGCTTGCTGGATGGCGACTCCCCGGCCTCGGCCGTGGAGCGGCTCATGAACCGGTCCCTGAAGTCGGAGTAGCGCCTCCCCGGAGGACGGCCTAGGTTGGGCCCATGGGCCGCTCCGTCCTCCTGAGCTGGACGATCCTGGGACTCCTGCTCACCTGCGACGGGGCGGGGGGAGGTCGCATGGACCTGCACACGGACGCGTTTCCGAACGAGGGCCTGATCCCCACCCGCCTGACCGACACGGGGCCCTCGCCGGCCTTCCGCTGGCAAGGCGCGCCTGCGGGGACCCGGTCCTTCGCCTTCATCGTGGACGATCCCGATGCGCCGGGTGGCACCTGGATCCATTGGCTGCTCTACGACATCGCGCCCGGGGAGACCGGTCTGGCGGAAGGGCGGATCCCCCCAGGGGCCAAACAGGGCCTGAATTCCTGGGGGAGGGCGGACTATGGCGCACCGGCGCCCCCCCCGGGGCCTCCCCATCGCTATCACTTCCGGATCTTGGCCCTGGATCGGTCCCCGGGGCTGGCGGCGGGGGCGGACCGGGCGGCGTTGGACCGGGCCATGAAGGGGCACATCCTCGCGCAGGGCCTCTGGATGGGCCGTTACGGCCGATGACGGGGTGTGGGATTCTGGGGGCCCTGAGGCTCCCATGACCGCCCCCTTCCGCTTCCGCATCCACGAGCACGGCCCCGCAGGCTCCCCCGGGAAGGAATCCTTCGAGCCAGGGGAGCCCAGGCCCGGTTGGGTGCGCCTGGCTGTGAAGGCCATGGCCCTCAACCACCTGGACCTCTGGACCACCCAGGGCATCGAGGGGGTGAAGCTGCCGCTGCCGCTCACACCGGGCTGTGATGGCGCCGGGGTCATCGAGGCCGTGGGGGAGGGGACCCAGCTGCCGGCGGGGCTGGCCCTGGGGGGATCCGCCTTCATTGCGCCGGGGCTGAGCTGCGGCGTCTGCGCCAGCTGCCTGAAGGGCGATGACATGCGCTGCGCCCAGTACAAGGTCATGGGCCACGCCTGCGATGGCACGGCCGCCACCCACGTGATGGTGCCCGCGGCGAACCTGCTGCCCATCCCCGGCAATTGGAGCTTCGAGCAGGCGGCCGCCTTCCCCCTGGTGTTCCTCACGGCGTGGGAGATGCTCGTGCAGAAGGCCAAGCTCCAGCCCGGCGAGACGGTGCTCGTGTGGGGTGGGGGCAGCGGCGTGGGCAGTGCGGCCCTGCAATTGGTGCGTTTCCTGGGCGGCCAGGCCATCGCCGTGGTGGGCGATCCCATGAAGGCCATGAAGTGCTGGGAGCTGGGGGCGCAGCACGTCATCGACCGAACTCGTGAGGACGTGGCCGCGAAGGTGAAGCAGATCACGGGCAAGCGCGGGGTGGATGTCGTCTTCGAGCACACGGGCGCCGTCACCTGGCCCACCTCCATGGCCTGCGCCGGCCGGGCCGGCCGCATCGTCAGCTGCGGCAGCACCGTGGGCCGGGAGACGCCCTTGGACCTGCGCGTGCTCTTCGCCAAGCAGTTGCAGATCCTCGGCTCGTACATGGGCCGCCGGGAGCACCTGTGGACCCTGCTGGGCCACGTGCTGCGCAATCCCACGAATCCGCCCTTCTTCCCTGTGATCGACAAGGTCTTCCCCCTGGGGGACTACCCGGAAGCCCAGAAGCACCTGGCCGCCGGTCGGGGCTTCGGCAAGGTGGTCTGCGGAGTCTGACCTTTGCGGTAGGATCAAAGGTTCAGGCCCCCGCCGGAATGCTGTAAACTCATGTGTTTGCTTATTGGAGACCCCATGAAGGTCCTGATCCTCGGCGTCAACGGCTTCATCGGCTCCCACCTCGTGGGTCGCATCCTGCGCGACACGAACTGGGAGGTCTACGGCATGGACCTGGGATCCCACAAGATCACGGAGCACATGGGTCATGAGCGCTTCCACTTCGTGGAGGGCGACATCACCATCTCCAAGGAGTGGATCGAGTACCACGTGAAGAAGTGCGACGTGGTGCTACCCCTCGTCGCCATTGCCACGCCCAAGATGTACGTGCAGAACCCCCTGCGGGTCTTTGAGCTGGACTTCGAGGAGAACCTCCGTGTGGTCCGCCAGTGCGTGAAGTACAAGAAGCGCATCGTGTTCCCCTCCACCTCCGAGGTCTACGGCATGTGCCCCGATGCGGAGTTCGATGAGCACGACAGCCCCCTCGTCACGGGCCCCGTGCCCATGGACCGCTGGATCTACAGCACCTCCAAGCAGCTGCTGGATCGCGTGATCTGGGCCTACGGCTGGCAGCAGGGCCTCAAGTTCACCCTGTTCCGCCCCTTCAACTTCATGGGCCCCAAGCTGGACAGCCTCAACACCGCGAAGGAAGGCTCCAGCCGCCTGGTGACCCAGTTCGTGTGGAACCTCATCCAGGGCGAGCCCCTCAAGCTCGTGGACGGCGGCGCCCAGCGCCGCTGCTTCATCGACGTGGAGGACGCCATGGACGGCCTCATGTCCATCCTCGAGAACAAGGACGGCAAGGCCGACGGCGGCATCTTCAACCTGGGCAACCCCAAGAACAACCACAGCGTCCGCGAAGTGGCCGAGATGCTGCGCGAGCTGTGGGACGTGCACCCCAAGCGCAAGCAGCTGGGCGTGGCCCTCTCTCCCATCGTGGAGACCTCCAGCGGCGACTTCTACGGCAAGGGCTACCAGGACGTGCTCTCCCGCACCCCCAGCATCAAGCGCATGCAGGAGACGTTCGGCTTCGATCCCAAGATGGGCATGAAGGAGAGCCTCGCCAAGAGCCTCGACTTCTTCCTGAAGGAGTACGAGGCCATGGAGCAGCAGGCCGACGAAGCCTGATCCTCCGAGGCCAACGATGCCCGCGATGCCCCGCCGTGAACGCTGGACGCTGATCGGCCTCTGGGCCGCCTTCGGCCTGTTGCCCCTCTTCCTGCGGCCCCTGTGGGAGCCGGACGAGGCGCGGTATGCGGAGATCCCTCGGGAAATGATCGCCGCGGGGGACTGGCTCACGCCACGCCTCAATGGGGTCCTCTACTTCGAGAAGCCTCCGCTCCAGTACTGGCTCTCGGGCACCTTCCTCAAGGGGTTCGGGATGCATGCCTGGGCGGCCCGGTTGCCCCTGGCCCTCGCCGCGGGCCTTGTGATGTGGGCCGCCTGGCGAATGGCCGCACGCCTCGGCGCCCGCAAGCCGCTCTGGGCCTGCGTCATGGCCCTCAGCTGCCTGCTGGGCTTCATCGTGGGGCAGATCCTCACCCTGGACGCCCTCTTCAGCGCCTTCCTCGTGGCCGCCCTGGCCGCGGCCATGGAGGCCGTCTGCGCCCGCATGGAAGGTTCCCCGGCGCTGACGTGGACCCTGGTGGCCCAGGCCCTGCTCGCCGCGGCCTTCCTCACCAAGGGCCCTGCGGCGGTGGTGCTCGCAGGCGGAACCCTGATCTTCAGCCTTGCCTTCGCCCGGAGCGCGGAGCTGCGGAAGGCCTTGCTCCTCACCCTGTTCCATCCTCTGGGCCTGCTGGTGCTCGGGGTGCTCACAGCCCCCTGGTTCATCGCCGTGAACCGGGCCAACCCCGGCCACGCGGATTTCTTCTTCATCCACGAACACTGGACGCGGTTTACCACCCACGAGCACGCCCGGCAGGGCTCCGACAACTGGCTCTTGGACAAGCTCTACTTCGTGCCCGTCCTCGCCGCGGGGCTCCTCCCCTGGCTCAGCCACTCGGTGATCGGCCTGAAGCGGGGAGCGGCCCTGTTGATGCGCCGCGCTCCGGAAGGCCCGAGCGCCTCCCTCCACCGGTGGGTGGTGGGCCTCTGCCTGCTGGCCGCGGCCTGGCCCTTCGCCTTCTTCAGCCTGAGCGGCTCCAAGCTGCCCCCCTACATCCTCCCCGCCGTGGTGCCCCTGGCGGCCCTGGCCACCACCTTCGAACGGGAAGGGGAGAGCCCCAAGGCCCTGCGCCGCATCGGATGGGAGCTGATGGGCCTGGGCCTGCTCTTCTTCGGCGGGGGGTTCTTCGTCAAGGACGTGGAGCCGGGTCCCTGGTTCATGGCTTTGGCCCTCGCCTTTGGACTCTTCGGGGCCTGGTGCGTCCGGCCCCGGGGGTTGGATGGTGGCCGATTCATGATGGCCCTGGCGTCTTGCATGCTGCTGCTCACCATCGCCGCCCAGCAGGTGGCCGGCCCCGGCAAGGCCGTGGACCGCCTCGTGGGGATGGCCCCCCGGAACGCGCAATGGATCAGTTTCGGCCAGTACTACCAGGGCATCCCATGGCTGACGGGGGAGCGGTGCGTAGTGGTGGCCGGGACCGGTGAGCTGGCCTATGGCCGGAGCCACTTGTCGCCGGCAGAGCAGGAGCGTTGGATGCCCGAACGTCGCGAGGCCCTGCTCCCCATGGCCCAGATCCTGGCCACCGGGGCGCCCTCCCGGCCCGTGTGGGTGTTGGCGGACCAGCGTGATTTCGAGCGGCTTCCCCAGGCCCAGCAGGACGCCTTCGAGCCCATGGGGCGTTCGGGGCACCAGCGGGTGTACCGCTTCCGCTGAACTGAGACTTCATCGCGGCGATCGCGCCCGAACTGGGGGATGATGGTCGCACCATGCGCCTCCAGCTCCCCCACATTCCCGCCCGCGACCAGGCCCTGTCCCGCTTCAAATGGTACGAGATCCTCGTCCACGTCTACGTGGTGGTGCTGCTCGTCAGCAACCTCGTGGGGCAGAAGCCCACGGCCATCGGTCCCTTCGTCTTCAGCGGCGCTCAGCTGCTCTTCCCCATCACCTACATCTTCAGCGACATCTTCACGGAGGTGTACGGCTACGCGGGTAGCCGTCGCGCGATCTGGCTGGGCTTCTTCGCGAGCCTTCTCATGGGGGCCTTCGGGCTCTTCATGGTGTGGATCCCGCCGGCGCCGGGCTGGCCTGCGGATCATCAGCGGGCCTTCGAGATCGTGTTCGGCACGGCGGCCCGGGGCATCCTGGCGAGCCTCGCGGCCTTCTGGGTGGGCGAGTTCATCAACAGTTACGTGATGGCGAAGATGAAGGTGCTCACTGGTGGGCGCTGGTTGTGGACGCGCACCCTCGGCTCCACCGTGGCCGGGCAGGCGGCCGACAGCCTCATCGTCACCTTCGGCCTCTTCGCGGGCACCCTCCCGGTGAAGACAATCCTGATCATGGCGGGCTCCGGCTACCTCGCGAAGGTGCTCTACGAGGCGGCCATGACGCCCCTCACCTACCTGGTGGTGAACGCGCTGAAGCGGACGGAAGGCGTGGATGTCTTTGACGAAGGCACGAACTTCAGCCCCTTCGTGAAAGATTGAAGCTCCCCCGCGCTCAGGAGTCCACTTCCCCCAAACGCAGGTCGAAGGCGATGCCGGCCCGCTTGCAGGCCTGGACGAAGCTCTCCTTGTCCGGGCACTTGAGGTAGGCCTCCATGGGTTCCACCTGCTTGGCCTTGATGAGGTCCGTGAGGGCGTCGTTCATGAGGCGCTGGCCGTACTGGCGCCCGGTCTGCATGGCGCTGGGGATCTGGAAGTTCTTGCCTTCACGGATGAGGTTGGCGATGGCCGGGCTGATGAAGAGGGTCTCCAGGGCCGCCACGCGGCCGCCGCCGATCTTCTTGAGCAGAGTCTGACTCACCACGCATTTCAAGGCGTCCGCGAGCATCACGCGGATCTGCTGCTGGCGGTCGGCGGGGAACTGGTCCACCACGCGGTCGATGGTGCTGATGGCGCTGTTGGTGTGGAGAGTGCCGAAGACGAGGTGGCCCGTGATGGCCGTCTCCAGCGCGAGGCTGATGGTCTCGAGATCCCGCATCTCGCCCACGAGGATGATGTCGGGGTCCTCGCGGAGGGCCGCCCGGAGGCCGGCCTTGAAGGAATCCGTGTGAGTGTGGACCTCCCGCTGGTTCACGAGGCACTTCTTGCGGGGGTGCACGAACTCGATGGGATCCTCCAGGGTGAGGATGTGGTCGTGGCGCTGGCGGTTGGCGATGTCGATGATGGCGGCCAGGGTGGTGCTCTTGCCGCTGCCCGTGGGCCCCGTGACCAGGACCAGGCCCTTCTGGAGGCCCGCCAGGCGGCGGATGGGGTCGGGGAGGCCCAGCTTGTCCGGATCCGGGATCTCGTTGGGGATCACGCGGCAGACGAAGCCGGGGCCCACGCGGTCCAGGAAGTAGTTCATGCGGAGGCGGCAGCCCCCCTCCTCGAAGGCATAGGCGAAGTCCGCGTCATTGGTCTCGCAGAACTGGCGCCAGCCGTCCTCGGTGGCCACGGCTTCCATGAGCTCCAGGAGCTGCTGGTCGCTGAGGATGCCGAAATCCTCGAGGTCCTTCATGTCGCCGGACACCCGGACGATGGGGCACTCGAAGCTGGAGCAGTGCAGGTCGGAGCCCTTGGCCTCCAGCAGGGCCCGGAAGAGCTGGGTGGCGAGGGGGTGGCTGCCCTGCTTGGGGGTGGGTCGCCGCCCCGGGCGTACCCCGGAGGGGCCGGAGCCATGGCCCTGGGATGGGGCCGGGGCCGGCGCGCTGGTGGCAGGGGGGTGAATGGCCCCGTGGGATCCGGCCCTCGGGAGGTCCAACTCGATGCGAGGGGCCGGGGGCGTCAGGGCGGGGGTGCCGGGGTGGGCATCCGGGCGGCGGGGCGGGGGAGGGGTCAGCTTGGGTTGCACGGGGCCGGGCTCCGCCACCACCTTGATGGTGCCTCCGTCCTTCAGGCACTGGATCCGGAAGCCCTGGTCCCCCAGTTTGTACTCGAAAGTGACCCCCGAACCCATCTGCCAGGATGTCTTCTGGTGGGGGGGGATGATGTCCGAGGCCAGGACCTCCACCATCACGGCGGGAAGGGGATTGGGCAGCAGGGGGGAGGTGTCCCCGGAGGCCAGCTCCAGGATGGGGACCTTGTCGGGCTCCAGGATGAGCCGGCGTCCCCCCCGGGGGACCACGTGCTGGAGGAGCTTATCGAGCTGGGCCATGGGGATCCTATCGGTCGGACTCCGGGAAGCTTGGGAACGGACATCACGCCTTCTTCCCGTTAGACTTGAAACTTCGGTCTTTCGGAGGGATGCATGAACATCCATGAATACCAGGCCAAGGAACTGCTGAGGCAGTACAAGGTCGCCACCCCCAACGGGAGGGTCGCTCAGGACGCTGAGGAGGCCCGCCAGATCACCAAGGAATTCGGGGGTCAGTCGGTCGTCAAGGCCCAGATCCACGCCGGTGGCCGCGGAAAGGGCGGCGGCGTGAAGTTCGCCACGGACCCTGACAAGGCCGCCGAGCTCTTCAAGGCCATGATGGGCATGCAGCTCGTCACCAAGCAGACCGGCCCCGAGGGGCGAAAGGTCCGCACGGTGTTCATCAGCGACCCCGTGGACATCGCCCGGGAGCTGTATCTGGCCTTCCTCGTGGACCGCGCCACCAGCCGCGTGACGGTGATGGCCTCCACCGAGGGCGGCGTGGAGATCGAGGAGGTCGCCGAGAAGACCCCCGAAAAGATCGTCAAGGTCATCGTGGATCCCGCCCTGGGCCTCGCCGGCTACCAGGCCCGGAAGATCGCCTTCGCCCTGGGCTTCAGCGGCGACGCCTTCAAGAAGTGCGTGGTCTTCCTCCAGAACATGTACCGCCTCTTCGTGGAGAAGGACTGCTCCATGGTCGAGGTCAACCCCCTCGTGGAGACCAAGCAGGGTGACGTGATCGCCCTCGACGCCAAGATCGGCTTCGACGACAACGGCCTCTTCCGCCATCCCGACGTGCTCGCCTACCGCGACCTCAATGAAGAGGCTGAGGAGGAGATCGAGGCCAGCAAGTTCAACCTCAACTTCATCAAGCTCGACGGCAACATCGGCTGCATGGTGAACGGCGCCGGCCTGGCCATGGGCACCATGGACATCATCAAGTACCACGGCGGTTCCCCCGCCAACTTCCTGGATGTGGGCGGCGGCGCCACCGAGGAGGCCGTGAAGAACGCCTTCCGGATCATCCTCCAGGACACCGCCGTGAAGGCCGTGCTGGTCAACATCTTCGGCGGCATCATGCGCTGCGACGTGGTGGCCAAGGGCATCGTGAACGCGGCCAAGGAGATCGGGATTTCCGTGCCCGTGGTGGTGCGCCTCGAGGGCACCAACGTCGAGGAAGGCAAGAAGATCCTCGCGGAGAGCGGCTACAACCTGATCGTGGGCAATGACATCAAGGATGCCGCCGAGAAGGTGGTCGCCTCCATCAAGTAGGGACGACACGTGGACGTTCAGCAGCTCAAATCCGACTACGAGGCGCTCTACGCCGAGTACCAGGACCACATGCACAAGAGGGCCTGGAGCATCGCCTGGGGCTTCTTCTTCGTGCTGGTGGGGTTGCTGCCCATGATGTACGCCTTCGTCTGGTTGGTGGGCCCGGGCAACTGGGAGAACACCTTCCTGCACGTGCCCAAGCTCATGTTCGTGGGGGCGGCGCTCAACTTCGCCTTCGTGGTGCTGATGATCTTCCGCCTCTACCGCAAGAACCTGGAACTGGACGCCCAGAAGCGCGATTACCTGCGCCGCCTCAAGGCCCTGCGCGCCCAGCTTCCGCCCGAACCCGAATCGAAGCCCCGGCCGACCAACAGTCGCTGGGACGACTCCCAAGATGAATTCCAAAACTAGCGAGGTTGCACATGGCCGTTCTGGTCGGTAACAACACCAAGCTTCTCGTGCAGGGCATCACCGGCCGAGAAGGGCTCTTTCACGCGAAGGGCTGCAAGGACTACGGCACCAACGTGGTCGGCGGCGTCACGCCTGGCAAGGGCGGCACCGAGATCGAGGGCTTCAAGGTGTGGAACACCGTGGCCGAGGGCGTCAAGGAATCCGGCGCCAACGCCTCCATGATCTTCGTGCCCCCCGTGGGTGCCGCGGACGCCATCCTGGAGTCCCTGGACGCCGGCATCGAGCTCATCGTCTGCATCACCGAGGGCATCCCCGTCCTCGACATGGTGAAGGTGAAGCGCGTGCTCGCCGAGTACCCCAAGAGCCGCCTGATCGGCCCCAACTGCCCGGGCGTCATCACCCCCGGCCAGGCCAAGATCGGCATCATGCCCGGCCGCATCCACAAGGCCGGCCACGTGGGTGTGGTCTCCCGCTCCGGCACCCTCACCTATGAGGCCGTGGGCCAGCTCACCGCCCTGGGCATCGGCCAGAGCACCTGCATCGGCATCGGCGGCGATCCCGTGAACGGCACGAGCCACATCGACGCCCTGCGCCTGTTCCAGGACGATCCGGACACCCACGCCATCATCATGATCGGCGAGATCGGCGGCACCGCCGAGGAAGAGGCCGCGGAGTTCGTGAAGAGCTACGTGAAGAAGCCCGTGGTCAGCTTCATCGCAGGCCAGACGGCCCCTCCGGGCCGCCGCATGGGTCACGCCGGCGCCATCATCTCCGGGGGCAAGGGCACCGCCGCCGAGAAGATGAAGGCCCTCGAGGCCGCCGGCATCACCGTGGTGAAGTCCCCCGCCGACATGGGGCGCGCCATGGCCGAGCGCATGGGCCTCAAGGTCTGAACTCGGTATGCTCCAGGATTCGGCCCCCGAAAGGGGGCCGTTTTCGTGCGTGGATGGGTTTGATAACGTCAAAAAAGTGGGAAAAAATTGCTTGATTAAGGCCAGGCATCGATGGTTGGATGGAGGCCACAACCACCAAGAAAGGTAGTACTTATGGAACCGTTCATCGGTGAAATCCGCATGTTCTGCGGTAACTTCGCACCCACCGGCTGGGCGCTGTGCGATGGCCAACTGATGGCCATCGCGCAGAACTCGGCCCTGTTCTCCATCCTGGGCACCACCTTCGGGGGCAACGGGCAGACCACCTTCGGCCTTCCGGACCTGCGGGGCCGCGTGCCCATGCACCCGGGGCAGGGCCCCGGCCTGTCGCCCCGCGTCCTGGGCGAGGTGGCCGGCACCGAGGCCGTGACGCTCCTCCAGCCGCAGATCCCCACCCACAGCCACACGCTGAACGCCGCCAATAGCCAGGCCGGGGCCGACAGCCCCACCAACGGCCTGCTGGCCCAGTCCTTCGATCAGAACGCCAACACCAGCGTCTCCACCTACGCGGCGGGCAACCCCAACACCACCCTGAGTCCCGCTTCCATCGGCAGCGCCGGCGGCAGCCAGCCCCACGAGAATCTTCAGCCCTACACCTGCGTGAACTTCATCATCGCGCTGGAAGGCGTGTACCCCTCCCGCAGCTGAGCCGAGCTGCCCCACGAAAAAAGCGGAGGCCTCAAGGCCTCCGCTTTTTTCATCCGATTCCGGATCTCAGAGGAGCAGGTTCTCCGGCGACGCGGTCACCGTGGAGATGATCCGACCGGCGGTTCCTGCGGACGGACTGAGGGTCAGCGTGCTGGAAATGGTCCCCGCATTGCCGCCGTCGCCCCCGCAGGCACCACCGCCTCCGCCGGAGGCGAAGTTGCCCGTGCCGGTGGCGGAATTGGCGCCCGCGGCGCCGCCATTGGCCTGGGTGGAGCCGGTCACGGTGACGGTGGAGCCCAGGAGGTGGATGATGCCACCACCGCCCCCACCCCCGCCGCCCTCACCATTGCCGCCATTGCCGTCGTAGCCGTCGGCGCCGTTCCCCGCATTGGCGCGGACCGTTCCGCTCACGAGGACGGTGCCCTTGGACATGAGCACCAGCACCCCGCCAGCCCCGCCGCCGGCGCCGGTGATGCCCTGGCCCGCGGTCTGGGGATTCACACCATTGGCACCGTTGGCGGAGATGAGGCCAGTGGCGCCCACCGTGAGGTTGCCCTGGGCATGGATCACCAGGGAGCCGCCGCCCTCACCTCCGGAGGAGGCGGTGTTCCGGGCGCCTGCGCCACCGCCGACCAGGCCCGGCTTCAACAGCATGCCGGCCTGGAGGGCCGTGAGGCCGGTGCCGCCGTACGGGGTGCCGGGTGCGGAGAGTGAGACGCCGGGATGCGGCTTGAGGCTGCCACTGTCGGCTGCGGCGGTGTCCACGATGAGCGTGCCGTTGATGATCACGTTGCCCGTGGCCCGAAGGATCACGCCGCTCGGCACGACGAGGGTGGCGCCCGCATTCACCGTGATGCTGGTGAACTGCAGGTTGGCGCCGGGGGAGGTGGTGGACCAATCGGTACTGGAGCTGATGACGAGGGCTCCGGCCGATCCATCCCCGTAGGCGCCCAGGGCGCCCGAGGGGCCCTGCGGACCCGTGGCACCGGTGGCCCCGGTGGCGCCGGTCGCGCCCGTGGCGCCCTGGGGGCCGGTGGCTCCCGTGGCGCCCGTGGCTCCGGTGGCGCCGGTGGCGCCGGCCGGACCGGCCGCACCCTGCTGGGCCAGGAGGGCCCAGTTGGCGGGACTGAGGTCGGGCTGATGGTTGAGGTTCAGGCCGGTCATGGCGATGTAGCTGGAACCGTTGTAGGCGACGGCATCCCCCACCGCGTAGGCGGTGGCGGCGGACCAGGTGCCCTGGAAGGCCACCGGCGGGCCCTGGGGGCCCGTCGCGCCCGTGGCTCCCGTAGCACCCGTGGCACCGGTCGCGCCCTGGATGCCCTGGGGGCCTGGGACGCCCTGGAGGCCCTGAGGGCCCATGGCCCCGGTGGCGCCGGTGGGCCCCTGGATGCCCTGGGGGCCCGTGAGGTTGGCGATGGGCGAACCCCATCCAGGGGCTGTCTTTTGGTAGAGGTCACCGGTGCCGGTGAGGAAGAAGAGGTCCCCCGTGTGGCCCAAGGCCGCTCCCGGGGCGCTCGCCCCGGTCAGGATGGTCGCTCCGGCCGCACCCGCGGGGCCGGTGGCTCCGGTGGCGCCCGTGGGACCGGTGGCACCGGTGGCGCCCTGGGGGCCCTGGATGCCCTGGGGACCAGGAAGGCCCTGGGGACCTTGGGCTCCGGTGGCGCCCTGCAGGCCCTGGGGGCCCTGGGGACCAGGCGTTCCGGGATCGTAGGTGATCTCGAAGCTGGTGGACTGCCGGAGGGCATTGGTGAGGGTGAGGGTGTAGGTGCCCCGGGTGAGGCCCGGGGGCAGCGTGGCCACCAGGGTCTGCGTGGTGGTGTTGAAGGTCGCGAGCAGCTTCACGCCGTCGAAGGTGACCGTGGGGGCGACGCGCCCCAGGCTGCCCACGACCGTCATCGTGCCGAGGGTGTAATCCACTGTCGCGCTGCGCAGGGTCGGCGGGCCGGACAGGAAAAGGCTGTCCGGAATGCCGACGGGCACCCGGGCGGGTGCGGCGCCGGTGGCGAGCAGCGGAATGAGCAGACCGAGCAGCGCCCGGCCTCGGGTTCGATCGACCACGCAGAGCCTCCTGGGAAAGGTGTGATCTGAATCATCGGATGGGGCGGTCACATGACTCAAGTCTGAACCGGGCAGATGGCGCCCAATCGTTGGGGGGAACGGTGGGGGGGCAGGGCCCCATCTCCCAGGTTTTTGACCCAAAAACCTTCAACATCCGTGAATTCGGCGACTGGTTTCACAGACCGGTGGCGACCCTTGGTCTGCCCAGGGCTATGCTGGAGGGCCTGGAGGCCCCGTGCTCATCAGTCGTGAAATGGTGCTGGACCAAGACATCGGCCTGAACGCCACCCTGTTCGGGGGCGACATGATGGCCCGCATGGACAAGGTGGCCGGGATCACGGCGAGCCTGATGAGCCACAACCGTCGCTTCGTCACCCTCAAGGTCTCGGAGCTGGAGTTCCATAGCCCGGTGCGGGCGGGGGACATCATCGAGTTCTACGCAGACATCTCCCGCCAGGGCACAACCAGCCTCTGCATCCAGCTGGAGGTGAAGGTCTACGCCCCCGTGAGCAACGCCCGGCGGGATGTCACCTCGGGTTCCTTCACCATGGTCGCCGTGGATGACAACCTGCGGCCGGAGCCCATCCTGTGGAAGCAGGACATGTTGAAGACCATGGAGCTGGAGAGCCAGCACCGTGTGGCTTCCGGCGCCTCCAAGGCCCGCAAGAAGAAGGCGGAATGAGCGATCTCGTGAAGGCCCACCTGGATCATCGGCGCATCTGGCAGGACTTCGATTACTGCTATCCGGTGATCTCCCGGCGCTCCAGGGGCGTATCCCTCGGCGTGAACCTCAATCCGGACAAGGTGTGCAACTTCGATTGCGTTTACTGCGAAGTGGACCGGAAGACTCCGGCCAAGCGCCGCGACATCGACCTGGATCAGCTGACCCGGGAGATGGAGGCTCTGCTGCAGCTCACCCAGGATGGAACCCTCTTCCGGGTGAGCCCCTTCGACAGCGCTCGCCCCGATCAGCGCAGGCTCAACGACATCGCCTTCTCCGGCGATGGCGAACCCACCACGGCGCGGGAGTTCCCGGAGGCCATCGCCCGGATGGCGAGGCTGCTGGAAGCCCGCGGCCTGAAGGACGTGAAGCTGGTGCTCATCACCGACAGCAGTCGCCTCCAGGCCCCTGAAGTGGTGCTCGGGCTGGAGCGCATGATGGCCTGGAACGGCGAGATCTGGGCCAAGCTCGACGCCGGCACCGAGGCCCACTACAAGGCCGTGGACCGCAGCGCCATCCCTTTCCAGCGCATCCTCGACAACCTCTTGGCCACGGCCCGTCGCTGGCCGCTCACGATCCAGACGCTCTTCCTGGAGTGGGAAGGGCAGGGGCCTTCCGAGGCCGAAGTGGCGGCCTACGTCGGCCGACTGCAGGATCTGCGGAACCAGGGCGGCACCCTCAAGGAGATCCAGCTCTACACCGTGGCCCGGCCCACGCCGGAGCCGGCGGCGCGGCCTCTGAAAGCGCACCTCCTGGAGGCCGCGGCGGCGCGGATCCGTGCCGCCCTGCCCGATGTCCCGTTGGACGTCTTCCATGGCCCCCAGGATTGGCCTGAGGTGAACGCCCATGAAGCCTGAGGAGCCCTCGTCCCATCCGGGACCGGCTTCGCGGCGCGCGTCCCTCCTGCTGCTGGGTGGCCTCGCGTTGGGGCTGATCCTGCCCCGCCGCCTGCCTCACCCTCAACCGCCCGCGCCGCCGCCAGCGGCGCCCTCCCGCGCCTTCATGCTGGTCGCCGTGGGCGACATCATGATGCATCAGGATGTGAAACGCTCCGCGGAGGTCTTCGGTTTCGACGCCCTGTGGGCCGATGTCGCCCCCCTGCTGAAGGAAGCGGATCTCGCCTTCGGGAACCTGGAGACACCCGTGGCGCCGGTCACGGGGCGAGCGGGCGTGCCCTTCGTCTTCAATGCCCCGGCGGCCTTGCCCCAGGCGCTGAAGGCGGCGGGGTGGAGCCTGCTGAGCACGGCCAACAACCACGCCTTCGACCAGGGGCCGAAGGGCATCCGCGAAACCCTCCAACACCTGGATGACGCCCGGCTCCTCCACGCAGGGAGCGGGGTTTCGAAGGCCGCCGCCGAGCAGCCCCTCCTCCTGGAGCGCCAGGGTTTGAAGGTCGCGGTGCTCGCCTTCACGGACATTTTCAACGCCGACCTCAACGGCAAGGCGGATTCCCCCTGGGTGCGGCCCCTGGACTTGGAGGAGGCGCTTCCCGCGGTGCGGGCCGCCCGGGTCGGCGCGGACGTGGTGGTGGTGAGCGTGCACTGGGGCAACGAGTACCAGCACCAGCCCAGCCCCCGGCAGAAGGAAGCCGCGCACGCCCTGGTGGGGGCCGGAGCGGATCTGATCCTCGGCCACCATCCCCACGTGCTCCAGCCGATGGCCTGGGTGGAGGCGGAGGGACGGAAGGGCCTCGTGGCCTATTCCCTCGGGAACTTCATCAGCAACCAGGACCGCACCTGGCGCCCCGGCCAGCCGGTGCCCGACGGCGACAACCGGGATGGCGCGCTCCTTCGGGTCGCCTTCGCCAAACCCGCGGGGGCGCCGCTGCGGATGGAGGGCTCGGTGGAACCCCTCTGGACGGAGAACAGCTGGGGACGGCCCGGCCCCCGGGTGATCCGGGTCCGCCGCGTGCAGCCCGCCGGTGAGGCCGCCCCGGAGTTGAGGACCGCCTTGGAGGTCCGCTATCCCCGCATCCGCACCATCGTCGGGACGGCCTGGTTGCCGGAGGCGCCGGTCCGCTGAGGGGGGTCAAGCCTTGATGCGCGCCACCACCACGTTGCCCCGCCCCTGGTAGCTCACTGCCGCGAAGCAGAGGTACCGGGCCATGGCGATGCCTCGGCCATGGGCGTGGAAGGCCCGGTCGGGGTCGAGGTCCAGGTAGCGGGCCCAATCGAAGCCCGCCCCCTCGTCCTGGATGGTGTAGGTATGGCCCTCGGAGTCGCGCTGGTACGTGACCCTCACCCAGCGATCCCGGTAAGGGGCCTGGGTCAGCCGGGCTTGGATCTCCTGATCGAGCTGCCGGTCCTTCAGCAGCCGCCCCTTGTCCTCATAAGTCAGGCCGAGGTTCCCGTGCTCCACCGCGTTGAGGAAGAGCTCCCAGAGGCCAAGGGCGGCATCGTAGGGCTCCGGACATGCCTGGCTGAGGAGGGACGCCAGCGCCCGGCCTTCGGAGACCGTCTGGAATCGGAATTCCGCGGCGTGCATCAGCGTGGCGGCACGGCTGGCGGAATCCAGACGTTGCTCCAGCTCCTCCACATCCAGCCGTTCCTTGAAGGCCGCTTCCACCACACTGAGGAACACTTCCCGTTGGAAAGGTTTGGTGAGGTGATAGAAGGCTCCGGCCCGGATGCTCTGGGCCACGAGGGCGGGGTCGGCGTCGCCGGTCTGGAGGATCACGGGAATCCGGCGAAGCCGGTGATCCTCCCGCAACCGGGCCAGCAGGCCCAGACCATCCAGTCGGGGCATCATCCGGTCCAGGAGGATGGTCTGGATGGGGGGCGTGTCTCGGTCATTGAGGATGGACCAGGCCTCCTCTCCGTCGCCGGCCACCAGGACGTCGTAGGCGGCGTATTCCAAGGTCTGCCGGAGGACCTCCCGGTTCAGCTCTTCATCATCGACCAGGAGGATGTGGGGACGGGGGCTGGGCACGCGGGTCTCGGCGGGGGAGGGTCGGATGGGGGGTGCAGGCGTCACGGCCTCGCAGCCCCTCATCGGACCTCGCCCCTCGGAACCTGAAAGGCGTCACCCCAGGCCGAGCAGGTCGCGGGCCTCCCGCTCCAGGGCGTCCAGCACCTCGGGCCGGGTGCGGCTCTGGAGGTAGACCTTGAGCTTGGGTTCGGTCCCGCTGGGGCGGAAGGCGGCGAAGGCACCGCTGGCCAGTCGGAATTTCAACACGTTGGAGCGATCCATGGGCCGGGCCACGTCCCGCCGTTCGGGCCGATCCAGGATGGGCTCCACACCCCCGGTGGGCCCATGCCATTCGCCGGACTGGAAGTCCTCCCAGGCCACCACCTTCTCACCGGCCAGCGTAGCCAATCCGGCGGAGCGGATCCGCCCCATGGCCTCGGCGAAGCGCTGGGCGCCCCCGGGCCGGGGATCCTCGAGGTTCACCAGCCGGTTGTGGAAGACCCCCACCTTCATCTGGAGGGCCTCCACCGCCTCGAAGGCGCTCATGCCCTGGGCCTTGAAGTGGCCGAGCATCTCACCCACGAGCAACGCGGCGGTGACGCCGTCCTTGTCCCGGAGGGTGGGGCTCAGGAGCATGCCGTAGCTCTCCTCGGCGCTGAAGGCGTAGGGTTCCCCCACCTCCTCCAGGCGGTCCATGCAGGCGGCGATGTTCTTGAACCCGGTGAGGGTCCACATCACGGGGAGCCGGTGGAAGCGGGCCACCTCCGCCAGGAGGTCGGAGGTCACCACCGTGGAGATCACCACGCCCTTGAGCCCTTTCCGGGTGCAGAGGTAGTCCAGGGTGAGCGCGGCCAGGTCGTTCCCGCTCATGAGTTCCCAGGTCCCCTCCCGCTTGGCCACCACGCCGATGCGATCCGCGTCCGGATCATTGGCGAGGATGGCATCCATGCCCAGGCGGTCGGCCTCCTCGAGGGGTGCGCGGTAGGCGGCCAGTTCCTCGGGGTTCGGGCGCGGGGCCGTGGGGAAATGGCCATCCTGGATGGACTGGGAGGGACTGGCCGTGAGCGGCAGGCCCGCCCGCTGGAAGAGCTCCGGAACGAAGGCGCCCCCGGTGCCGTGGAAGGGCGTGTAGAGCAACTTCGCCGGAGTGAAGGGCTGGGGATGCTGCAGCAGGGAGAGGCCCATCTCCATGTAGGCCCGCTCGATTTCGACGGGGATGGGCCGGATGGCACCGGGATCGATCACCGGGGGCGTGGGTACGAGGGGCAGCTTGCCCATTTCGGTTTCGACCTCGGCATCCCACGGGGCCACCAGCTGTCCCCCGGTGGCGTTGTAGGCCTTGTAGCCGTTGTACTCCTTGGGATTGTGGGAGGCGGTGCAGATGACGCCGCATCCGGCCTTCAGTTCCCGCATGGCAAAGCAGAGGAAGGGGGTGGGCAGCGGGCGGTCGCCCAGGTACACGGTGTAGCCCGCGGCGGCCAGCACCTTCGCAGCTTCGAGGCCGAAGACTTCCGAATTGATGCGGGTGTCAAAGCCCACCACGGCCACCTTCTGGCCGGGAGCGCGGTTCGAAGCCACGGCGGCCAGGGCCATGGTGGCCCGGCGCACATTGGGGGCGTTCATGCGCTTGAGGCCGGCGCCCATGATGCCGCGGAGGCCCCCCGTGCCGAAGGCGAGGGGCTCACTGAATCGGTCCTGCAGGTCCTCGACGGCCTGGGAATCACCGGCCTCGGCCTTGGCCATCAGCGCTTCCAGTTCCGACCGGAGTTCGGGTTCCAGGTGGGGGAAGGCCAGGTAGGGGCGGGCGGCGGCGACGGACATGGGAAACCTCGGATCCTCCATGGTACCGGGGCCCGGCGGGGGGTCACCCCAGGGGGAGCCGCAGCCCCCGACTGCCCCAGGGATGGTTCATTCCGGAACGGGCTTGAGGTGATTCGACTTCGGGCCCGCGGCCCCGGGGGAATCCATGGGGACCTGTGGAAATCATCACGGGGGGTGGCCGGTTCGCCCCCTCGGATGCCCCGATGGGCGGTGGGGCCGGGAACCCCGAGGGGCGTTCGGCATACTGGCCCTTCGCGGGCCCGGTTCGTCCCCTTCCGGAGCCTCCCCATGTCAACCCCCTCCGCCCTCCGCGCCCACCGTGCCATCGGCTCCCTGTTCTTCTCGGTCTTTGGCGGCGCCTGGGTGGGGGCCTGGGCCCTTAAATCCGTCGGGCTCCGCTCCTGGATGGGGGTGCCCATCCTCCTGGGGACCTTGATGCTCCTGGGTGCGGCGCTCCGACAATACCTGGCGAATCGGAGCGCCCTGGCGGCGGAATCGGAGACTCCCGAGCGCAGACGGGCCAGCTGGATCTTCAACCTCGTGAAGGCAGGGCAGTGGATCGCCGTGCTCATCGCCGTGAACGTGGTCAACAACCCGGGGCACCCCGAGTGGGTCATCCCCGCGTTCATCTTCATCGTGGGCGTCCACTTCCTGCCCCTGGCCTCGGTCTTCAAGGCCCGGCGCCACCTCCTCACCGGGGTGGCCCTCATGGCGGTGGCCCTGATCTACCCCCAGGTGGCCCCGCAAGGCGCGGCGAGCCCCGTGGGATGCCTCGGGGCCGGCGTGATCCTGTGGGCGGCCGCCCTGGCCGGTGTCTGGCCCGATGGACAGGGCGCCTAGGCGCCGCCCAGGGCGATCTCCTCCAAGAGGATGCTGAGGCCCACGCTGGAGCCGTACCAGCGGGTGTCATTGCCGAGGGCGGCGATGCGGGTGAGGAAGTCGCGGAGATTGCCGGCGAAGGTGAGCTTGTCCACGGGTTCCGCGAGCACCCCGTCGCGGATGCGGATGCCGCTGGCCCCCACGCTGAGATCCCCGCTCACGGGATCCACCGTGTGGAGGCCCATGATCTCCGTGATGAGCACGCCGTTGCCGGCCTTGCGGTAGAGGGCTTCGGCGCTGTCCGTGCCCGGCGTGGGCACGAGGTTGAAGGTGGTGACACCGGGGTTGGAACCCAGGCCGCGACCTGCATTGGCCGTGGGGGACACGCCCATCTCGGCGGCGGTCTTGAGGGTGTGGAGGTAGGTCTTCAGCACCCCGTCCTCCAGGAGCACGTTCCGGCGGGTGGGCAACCCTTCGGCGTCCCAAGGTTCGCTGCCCAGGGCGGGCTGATTTCCAGGCAGCACCAGGCGGCCGTCATCCACCAGGGTGAGGAGGGGAGACGCGATGCGCTCGCCCAGCTTGCCCGCGAAGAGGCTGCGCTGCTTGAGCACGCTCTCGGCGCTGAGCATGCCGGCCACGATGCCGAGCAGGTCCACGGCCACTTCGGGGTGGAGCACCACGGGGTAGCGGCCCGCGGGCAGGGGCTTGGGGTTGAGCTTCCGCTCGCCCTTCAGGGCGGCCTCGCGGCCCACGGCGAGCAGGTCGAAGCCTTCCGGCTGGCGGGCCATGTCCCAGTGCCAGGAGGCCTGACGATCCTCGCCCTCGGCCACGGCCAGCTCGATGCTGGCGGAACAGGAGGTGCCGAGGTCCGCCGCGCGCACGCCCTTCTGGGTGAGCAGAAGACTGGCGCCGGCGCCATCGGCCCAGCTGGATTCCCGCACGGCCACGACCTTGGGGGAGGCCTCCCGGGCGGCCTTCTCCAACGCGAAGGCCCGGGCGATGCGGTCGTCCGTGCTGAGGGCCTCGGCGCGGGGATCGAAACGGGACGGCAGGTCGTCGGTGCCCGAGGGATCCGCCTGGCGCAGCCAGGGGTCCTCATCCCCGAGGGCGCTGAGCTCCCAGGCGGTGGTGAAGAGGGCCCGGAAATCGCCGGAGGCCAGGTCCGTGCTCGTGGCGATGCCGGTCTTCCCGCCGCGGATCACGCGCACGCCGAGGCCGCCGCGCTTGGAGGCGGTGAGGTCCTCCAGGTGCCCATTGCGGACCTTGGCCTTGCGGCTGCGGGACACGGAGACGAAGGCCTCGGCGCCATCGGCGCCCTGGGCCATCGCATGGGCGATGCCCGCCTGGAGCTGGGCTTCCAGGGATTCGGGGATGAGGGAGCGGAAGGCGTCGGTCATGTCAGGAGTTCCCATCGAGGGCATCTTGGAGCGGATGGAGGGCAGCGGGGTCGTAGGCCACCAGGAGGATCGAAGCAGGCCGGGCATGGGTGAGCTGCCAATCCAGGCATTCCCGCACGGCGATGCGGGCCGCCCGATCGGCGGGGAAGCCGAAGATCCCGGTGCTGATGGCGGGGAAGGCGATGGAATCGCAGTGGTGTTGGGCGGCGAGGGCGAGGCTGCTGCGGTAGCAGGAAGCGAGGAGTTCCTCCTCGCCGTGGGTGCCGCCCTGCCAGACGGGGCCCACGGTGTGGATGACGTGCAGAGCGCGGAGGCGATGGGCCCCGGTGATGACGGCCTGACCGGTGTGGCAGCCGCCCTGGGCGCTGCGGATGGCCTGGCAGTCCTTCAGGAGGTCCGGGCCGGCGGCGCGATGGATGGCGCCGTCCACGCCGCCGCCCCCGAGCAGGCTCGAGTTGGCGGCGTTGACGATGGCGTCCACGGCGAGGGTGGTGATGTCGGCCTGGACCACCTTCAGGCGGGAATCGCTCACAGGACGCTGGGCAGGGCTTCCGCGGTGCCACCCACGACGAGCGCGGGGCAGAGGATCGTCGGCAGCGCGTCGCTCACGGGCACGCCCTGGCCATCCTTGCCGCAGGTGCCGATGTCGAAGTGGGCGAGGTCGTTGCCGATGCGCGTGATCTGCCGCAGCACCTCGGGACCGCAGCCGCTGAGGGTGGCATTCTTCACGGGATACTTGGCCACGCCCTGCTCCACCCAGTAGCCCTCGGTGACCTGGAAGACGAAGTTGCCGGTCACGGTGTCCACCTGGCCGCCTCCCATGTGCTTCACGAGGAGGCCACGGTCCAGATCCTTCAGGATCGCCTCGGGGGCCTCGGTACCCGCGGCGAGGAAGGTGTTGCGCATGCGGGGGATGGGGATGTGGCGGTAGCTCTCGCGGCGGCCATTGCCCGTGGGGTCCACGCCCATGGTGCGGGCCGTCTTGCGGGACTGGAGGTAGGCCTTGAGCACGCCATTCTCGATGAGCACCACGCGGCTGGCCGCCATCCCCTCATCGTCGATGGCCTGGCTGCCGCGCTTGTGGGGCAGGGTGCCATCGTCCACGATGGTGACCCCTTCGCCGGCCACCTTCTCACCGAGCTTCCCCGCGAAGGCGCTCATGCCCGCGAGGGCGAGGTCCGCCTCGAGCCCATGGCCGCAGGCCTCGTGGATCATGGTGCCGCCGGCGCTGCTGGAGAGGACCACGGGGAAGGTGCCGGCCGGGGCCGGCTGGGCCTCCAGGGCCTGGAGGGCGAGCCGCGTCGCCTCCTTCACGGTCTTCGCGACGGCTTCGGGGGTGAAGAGCTCGAAGCCCCTCGTCTCACCCAGGGCCTGGTAGCCGGTCTGCAACTGCGCGCCGTCGCCGGCGGTGACGTTCACGCGGAGCACGCCCTGCACCCGGTGGTCCCGGGCCAGGGTGGCTTCCACGCCGGACGCCGACACCTCGGCGCTGGCGATCCACACGGCCTGGGTGTTGTCGCCGTAGCCCACGGCCACCTGCTTCACGGCCCCGGGCTTGAGGGATTCGCCATGCTTCCGGGCGAGGGTCTCCGCGGACTTCACCAGGGCCACCTTCACCGGCAGCGCCACCGTGGCGGGATCCTGGGACACGGGGCTGGGGGTGGGGACGGCCACCTCGCGAAGGGCCGGCACCGGGAGGGCGGAGCCCTGGCCGGGGGCGGCGAGGAGGCTGGCGGCTTCGAGCAGCTCGGGCACCGAAGGCGCGATGAGGTCCGCGAAGCGCGTGGTCTCGCCTTCCACCAGGCGCAGGGACACGCCGAAGGTGTCCGAGGCCAGCACGTCCTCAATGCGGCCGTCGTCCATGCCGAGGGCGCAGGCCTTGCGCTGCTCGACGAAGACCTCGGCGAAGTCGCCGCCCTTGGCGAGGAGGGCCTCCAGGATGGCGCGAAGGTTTTCAGGGCTGAAGGGTGCGTTCATGTCGAGGATCCATTTCCGCCGGCGGCGGGTCTGCCAGTCTGACAGAAGGTCGGCTTCCGCCTCCGCCAGCAGGGGGCCGAGGTCGCGGCCATCGTTGGGGATCACGAGATCCCCGTGAAGGTTGCGCTCCTTCGCGCTCATCTGGGCAGCCATCCGGGCCTGGGCCTGGGCTGCGTCCAGTCCGTCCCGGGCGATGATCCGCGCCAACCGGAGTTCTTCAGGCGCATCCACCACCCAGAAGGCGTCGAAGTGATGGGCCCGGCTCCGCTCCACCCACAAGGCGGCATCCAGCACCACCCCCTTCGTGGTCGGGGGCAGGGCGGCGATGCGCTCGGCCCGGAGGGCCTCGATCAGGGGATGGAGGATGCCGTTGAGGCGGCGGCGGGCGGGTTCATCCCCGAAGACCCGCGCCCCGAGGGCGGCCCGGTCGAGGCCGCCATCAGCCCTCAGAACGCTTCCGCCGAAGGCTTCGACCACCCGGGCGAGCCCCGGGGACCCCGGAAGGACGACCTCCCGGGCCAGCGCATCCGCATCGATCACCGCCCACCCGCGGCCCGCCAGCAGCGCCGCCACATGGGACTTGCCCGAACCGATGCCACCGGTGAGGCCCAGAAGGGGGAAGGCGGGAAGGGGGGGGTGGGTCATCTGAGGGGGTGAGGTTGCCAGCGACAGACTGACATGGGGCCACCGGGGAGTCGAAGGGCTCTCCGGCCGGTGAGAGGTGGGGGTGCCTGACCGGACGGGCGGGAATCGGTCACGATTGCCCAGATTTAGCTACCTGTCAGCTACGTGGATTAACTAGGATGGGTAATTCGGAAAAACCTCATGCGAGCTATCACGCAGGCCTTGGTTCTGTCTTCGTTCATCCTGACGTCGACCCTACAGAGTGGGGACTTTCGCCCGATTCCGGCGGAGGTTTGGGCGCTCAAGGAGGACCCCTCCAAAGGGCGGACGGGTGCGCTGATCTTGGAAAATCGGATCACCCTGATGAAGACCTGCATCGAGTACCGATATCGCGTGCGGATCTTCGGTGAAACAGGGCGTCGGGCGGTGGAACTGCCCAGCCTTCCCATGGGTGTCTACGGAATCGACGGGAGGACCGTGTTTCCGGACGGGAAGGTGATTCTCTTCAACCAGGTCAAGGATTTCGCGTCGAAAACCATTTCCGTCGGGTCATTCGAGGGAAAGCAAACGGTGCTCATTCCTCCCGGGGTCAATTCGGATTGCGTGGTGGAGATGACCTGGCGTGAGCCCTCGGCCAGCAAGTGGAGGTCATTGCCCGCACGGATGGAGAACTCCCACATTTTCGATCTGGCCGGCGCCTTTCCCACTATGGAAAGCGTCGTCGCCCTACCGGACAAATCATACGCCCTTGCCCACCTAGCGCTCCCGACCTCGACGGTCAAACCCGAGAAGTCCGTGGAGGGTGGATATCGGGTTTACACCTTCCGGAATGTGCCGGCCAAAGAGGAGGTCCCCTATGCACTTGAGGTGACCCGGGAATTCCCCCGATTCGTCGTCTTTGATATTCCGGTAGACCTCTGGAACGCCTCGAAGGCCGGACCGGCGAATTTCTGGAAGGTCGCTGGCTCCCAATACCTCAAGAACCTTTTCATCGGGATGGCCAACAAGGGACAAACCTACCGGGCCCTGGAACGGGAGCTCTGGGAGGGGATTTCCGGTTCGCCCACGGAACAGGCCGCGGCCCTCATGGTGAAGCTGGATGGGAGGATCAAGAACCTCTCCACTGCAACGGTGGCCGAGCTGACCGCGATGTCCCGGGCTGGGTGGGACGGTGTGGGTAATGTCTCGGATCTTGAAGCCACCGCCCAGCGCGGTGCCACCACCGGCGTGGGGATGACGGTGCTGTACTTCAACTTGCTCCTGGATCGCGGAATTCCAGCGAAGGTCATCCTGGTGGCCGATCGAAACGAGCGGATCTTCGAGTTCAATCTTCCAGATGTCGGGCAATTCCGCAGCTCCATCGTTCAGATTGAGGAGCCTGGAAAGCCACCCCTGCGGGTCCAGCCCTCTCTTCGCTATGCACCCCCTGGAATGGTCCATCCTTCTTACCAAGGAGCCCCCGGGCTCCTGCTGGATCCCAACGGTTGGGGCGTCTCGACCGTCCAGGTCTCGGCTCAGGCGGGCGGTCTCAATGTCCGGCGCTTCGCCGTGGAGGTCTTCCCCGGCGAGGACTCCGATCGCTTCACTTTGGCGGCCACCTTTACCGGATACCCCGAATGGGCGGAACGGGAGTCGTACCTTCCCCTGGAATCTTCCGGGCAGGTGAAACGCCTCAAAGAACGCCTTGAGGGTGGACTCCCAAATGCCACCCTGACCAAAGTCGAGGTCAGAGGAGCCCAGGATTCCAAGGTCCCCTTTTCGTGGAGGGTAGAAGGCCGGCTTGAACGAGAGGACCGGCGGCTGAGAAAGGTTCGTCCCTTCCCTGGGGTCCCCACGACGCTGGCCATTCCCGAATCACTCCCGGCTAAACGTACGGACCCAATCCTAGTCCCCTACCTTCGGGTGCAGGAATCCACCAGCACCGTCCACATCCCCATGGGGTGGAAATGCCTCGGGTCGGAGGATTTCGAACGGACCAATCGGTTCGGATCCGTCTCGTGGTCCACCAAGCCCGGTAGCAATGGGACCTTGGTCGTGAGGCTCAAGGTCGAGGTCCGTGCCTTCTTCGAACCCTCCAGCACCTACGAGGAGTTCAAGGACTTCCTCGGCTGGGTCAAGGAGGCCTCTGGTCGGGTACTGGCATTTGAGGAGACCCTTTGATCCGCTGGTTCCTATTCCTGACCTTGGCCTGGGGCCGCTTGTCTGCGCAGGAGTGGGCTCCCATCCCTGCCTCGGCGTGGGCCATAGATGGAACCTCCCACCCCGGAGCGCGTGGGGCCGTCATTCTCGAGGATTTCACCCGTTACGGGGTGACAGCTTCCGAGCGGCGCCTGACCGTCAGGGTGTTCTCAGAGCAGGGGATCCAGGCCTTGGAATTGCGTGGGATCGGCCCCGATGCCCAGGTCCAAGGCCGAACCCATTACCGGGACGGGCGGATATCCACCTTTGATGGCCAGAAGGACCTGGCGACGAGGTCGATCTCCACGGCTTCCTTTGCCTTGGAGGAGAAGGTCGTCATTCCGCCGGGGGTATCGAGTGATTGCATCGTGGAAGTCCGCTGGGTGCAGGGCCGGAATCCATTCGATGCCTGGGGCCTCGGTCGGATGAGCATCCACCCCCTCCTCCGGGGTTTCCCGGTGTTGAAGGAAATCATCGACATTGATGCGACCCTCGCTTTCTCCACCGTCTTTCTCGGGCTGGGCTACAAAGGGCCCGACGTCCAGAATATCGGGGGGTATCGGCGCTATGTCCTGGAGGGGTTGAAAGGGAAGGGGGAGGCGCCGTTCTCCATCCATTTCCCGAATCAGAATCCGGTCCTCTTCGGATGGTTCCAGGTTCCGCACGGTTTCGAGTGGTACCAGAAGGGGATCGACCATTTTTGGAATATGGCCGGTGAACGGATTTTCAAGGAGATATTCAAGACAGGCGACCTTGGACTCCGCTACCGAGCCTTGAGGATGGCCATTTGCAAGGACCTGCCCGACGGGCCCTCCGCCAGGGCGAAGGTTGTCCTCTCCCGGTTGGAAGCGCAGGTCCGCAATGCGAGCCAGTTGACCTATGGTGAATTCCAGTCCTTGGGGAAGGAGGTCGCGACCAGGAAATTGCAATCCAAGGACTTGGATGAGGCCGTTTCCCTGGGCATGACCACCCCCTTCGGGATGGAACTGCTCTTTCTCCAACTCCTCAGGGATGCAGGGATGGAACCCAAGGTCTTCCTAGCCGTGGATCGGGACCATCGCACCTTTTACCACGCCCTCCCCTGCATCAACCAGTTCACCCACACCCTCATCGGAGTCGAGGAACCAGGGAAGGGTTTCACCTGGTTCCAGCCGTCCGTACGCTTCATGCCTCCAGGGGCCCTGGCGCCCAACTTCCAAGGGGTGCAAGGCATGCTCATGGACTTGAAGGATGGCTCCATGAAGCCCTTCTCCATTTCCCCTCAGGAGGCGAGCGCCAATCGATCCGATCATGAGTTCTCCATTCGAGTGGGTGCCGAAGAGCGATTCAGTTACCGGGCAACGTTCCAAGGTTTCCTCGATTTCAATGAACGCAGGGCGTTCATCCCGTTGGAAGCGAAGGAGCAGGACCGATCCTTGAAGGAACGGAGTGGAACCAAAAGTGGGTTTGAAATCACCAAGGCCACCGTCCTGAACGCCCACGATGCGTCCAGAAACCTTGAATTCCAGATTGAAGGAAGCAGGGAGCTGGATGGAGGCGGGCGGGCCAGGATCCATCCATTCCCGTTGATGCCCGCCCCGGTCCGATTCCCGGATGATTGGCCCCAGAACCGGTTCGAACCCTTAGTGCTGCCTTTGAACCAGATCCAATCGGCCAGATCGCATCTCGTCGCCCCGACCGGATGGCATTGGGTGAAGCAAGCTCCGATCGAGGTGAAAGGGGCCTTCGGAACCATTCAATGGACGATGACGGGCGAAGGCCGTGACATCGATGTGGTCCTGATGGTCCGCCTGGATCGGATGTTCACTCCGGCCACGGAATATCAGGCATTCCGGGCCTTCATCGGTGGGCTCAAGGAAGCCTTCGATCGAACCCTCATCCTCGAGCGCACTCCATGAAGGTTCCAACCTTGATCCGCCTGATTGCCTTGATCCTGTCCCTAGGGGCCCCCCTATGCTCGGGTGGCCAATGGGATCCCATTCCGGCGAGCGCCTGGGGCATCGATGCGAAATCCCACCCGGATGCGAAGGGGGCGGTGATCCTCGAAGATCACATCCGTTTCACGATCAAGGAGACGGAGCGATGGGTGCGGGTCCGAATTTTTTCGGATGAGGGCTTCCCGGCGGCGGACCTTCAGAAGGTCAGCAAAGATGCCCTGGTATATGGGCAGACGGTGTATCCCGAGGGGAAGGTAACTACCTTCGAGAAGGGAAAAGACTTCGCTATCCGGGAAGTGAAGATCGGAGGCCTGAAGGGCACGGACAAGATGGTCCTGCCGCCAGGCTTGAACGGGAACTGCGTGGTGGATTTGCGCTGGGTGGAACCCTTCTCTTACGTCGGGTCCGAGTATTTCATCCAGGTCCTGAATCATCGGGTGCTCAGGCCATTTCCGGTGATTCGCGCCCGGATTGACATCTCCGACCGAGTGGAACTCGTCACGGCTTTCGTCGGGGTCAAGAACCATCCGCCGGTCAGTTCCGAGGTGGAGGGCTACCATCGGTATGAATTCCACAACCTCCCCGCATTGCGGCCCATCCCCTTCGCCCTGGAATCCCGACGAGAAAATCCGACGCTTATGGGGTGGCCCTATGTGGCGGGGACCGATGAGTGGATGAAGAAGGGAATTGGCCAATTCTGGAAAATGGCCGGGGAGAAGTACCTCGATCCAGACCTGCAACGGCTTTCGGAAGGCCGCCAATACCGGGCCCTCCGGGAATCCATCTTCAAGGACCTCCCTTCGGAACCGAGCGAGAAGGCGAGGCTCATCCATATGAGGCTCGATCGGAGCATCCAGAATTGGAGCGAACCCACCTTTGCGGAACGGGCGGCGGCAGACAAGGAGCACTCGAAGGAGAGGATCCGCCCCCGGGACCTGGAGCAGACGGCCGAGCGTCGAAGGACCAATGGTGCGGGAATGGAGCTGGTCTTCCTGCGGCTCTTGAAGGACGCCGGGCTCAAGCCGCGGGTCGTGTACGTAGTGGATCGCCAGAACCGGGCCTTCTTCCCTGCGGTTCCCAATCCCTTCCAGTTCACTGGGCGTCTGATCGGCGTGGAATCGCCCGGGCGAGGGATCGCCTGGTTTAGTCCGGCCAAGCGTTTCATCCCCTCGGGGATCATCCATCCGGATTACCAAGGAACTCAAGGCATGGTCTTCGAAGAATCCGACCGTTCCCTGAAGCCAATGGTCATCCCTGCTCAACCTGCGGCTCTGAACCAAGCTGCATTCGAATACGACATCAGGATCGGGGAAATCGAAACCTTTCGTTGGAAGGCGCGGTTCCTCGGGGCGAGTGAATACGAGGAGCGTCACCGCTACATGGCCCTCGAACCCAAGGAGCAATCCCGGGTGCTTCGGGAGCGGAGTGGCGCTGACCAGGTTTACGCCATTTCCAAAGCGGAGGTCTTGAACGCCCAGGATCCCTCCCTGAACCTCGAACTCCAAATGGAGGGAGCCAAGGAACTCGATGGCGGCAACCGGCTGCGTATCCAGCCCTTCCCGCTCATGCCCGCACCTGTCAGCTTCCCGGAGGTCTGGCCAGAGGAACGCGTGGATCCCCTGGTGCTACCAATGAACCAATTCTGTACGGCCAGGAGCCACCTTGTAGCACCTCCCGGATGGCGCTGGGTGAAACCTGATCCGATTGAATTGAAGGGCGCCCTCGGATCCATCTCCTGGACAATGTCGGGCGGGGGAGCGGAGGTGGATGTAGTGCTGACAGTTCAACTGGATCGCATGGTCATGCCGGCCACCGAATATCAGGCCTTCCGGTCATTCATGGGCAGCCTCAAGGAGGTCTGTGAGCGCACCCTTCTGCTCGAACGTACTCCCTGAGGGGCCTGGTCATGTTCCGTCACATTGCACTTTCCCTCCTTGCTTTTGGCCTCTTGAGGGCCCAGGAACTGGATAAGCTGCCGGATTGGGCCGTAGCCCATGCCCGGGCCGCAACCGCCGAGCCTGCACCTTCCGAAGATCCGGATTCCTGGGTGGTCTTCGATCGGACGGAAGTGGCCTATGGAGGCGACAACGAGATCTGGACCCATCGCTACCGGCTCGTCAAGGTTCTCGGGGAACGAGGGATCTCGGAGGGCGTTTTTCGGATCATGGGGGTGGGCGGCAAGGCCAACAAAGTGAAGAAGCTGAAGGGGTGGAATCTACGCCCTGATAACGAACTGGTGAAGCTGGATCAGGATTCGGTGGTTACCCTTGAAGATGCGGGGGCAGAGACCTTTTCCCGGAGCACGCTGACTGCGGCCATCCTGCCCAGGGTGGCGAAGGGCTCCTGGGTCGCCTTCGAGTCGCTGCAGGTGGCCAAACTGCCTTTCGGACCCATCGACGGGTCGGCCGTCATGGGGCGACAGCCCATCCGCCGATGGGAGATGGAGGTGGGCATGCGTGGCGGGTGGTTCTTCAACCCAAAGCCCGTGGAGATCAAGCTCGATCTGCATCATTTTTCCCCGTACCTCACCGAGGTTCAGTCCGAGCCAGGGAAGCGGGTCACCGTATTCCATGTGCCCGCCTTGCCGAATGGGGAAGCAGGTCTTCCTCCCCTTGCGAATCTGCTTCCGATCGTGGTGGTGCGATTCCTTGATCCCGCTCTGAAGGATGCGCCGATCTGGCCCACTTGGGATGCTCCCGCATCCTGGTTCTCCAAAGCCTATGCTTCCAAGATCCATCCTTCGGGTGGGCTGCCGAAGTGGACCCCGGACTTGGGGGGGCTGCTGGAGCTCTGGCGTTGGATGGGGAAGGAACTTTCCTACAAGGCGGTCTACCTCACGCCGGAACGCGGGTGGATTCCCGAGGATTCCATGGAGGTCTTCCGGAAGCGGTATGGGGACTGCAAGGACCTCAGCTCGTTCTTCCTGGGTGAAGCCTCGGCTCTGGGTTTCAAGGGGGCCCCCGCGCTCGCCTGCATCATCGATGGCCGGGCCGAGGCCACATCGGAACCCATGAACGGCTTCAATCACGTCATCGCGGCCCTGCAACTGGAGCAGAGCCTGGGGTTCCCCGCCGAAGTGGAAACTCCCAAGGGGCGGTTCCTTTTGGTGGATGCCACTGATCCCCTGACCCCCTTAGGGCAGCTCCCGTCGGCTCACCGGGGTGGTCAGGTGTTGATCTGCCTGCCGGAAGGAGGGATCTGGACCGGCATCCCGGAGAAGGCCATTTTCCCTGGGCAGATGGAGGTCACGTTGGACGCGGAAGTGCGGACTGACGGAGGCCTCGAAGGCAACCTGGCCTTCCGGGAACGGGGGAACGCCTGGGGCCTCCGAAGCGCTGCCAAACTCGGTGGGAAATCCGCTGTGAGGGATCGCCTTCTGTCCCAACTGTTGGACCTGCCTCCGACCGCCCAGCTCGAGATCCAAACCCTCGGAGATCCTGGAACGTTGGAAACGCCGTTCGAAGTGGGGGTAAAAGTGCGACACCCTAGGGGATTCCGGTTGCAAGGCGGAGAGGCCTCGTTGGAACCCATGGCCTGGCGGATCGTCCCCCCTATCATCCAGAAGCCGGGGCAACCCCGATTCTTCCCAGTGGAATCGGCCTATTCCGAGGACCTCCATTACCGCGCGAAGGTGAAAGTCCCGTTCCAAGTCCTTCCGATCCTTCCCGAGGCTCAAGGCCGGACGCCCTTCCGCTCATACACATGGAAAGCGCGGGGCTCCGCCATTGGCGAAGGCACTCTCCTGGAGCTGGAGCTGGATCATCGATTGGTACCCGCGACCTTCGGACACGAGCATCGGGACGAGGGGATTAGGGAATGGAAAAGGGATCGAAGCGTAGCCAAGAACCTTGTGGCCGATGCGCTCGCCTTCAAGATTCAGCGGTGATTACTGCCGCCGCACCTCCGCCTCGAAGGCTTCGCCCATGAGGTTGGCATCCGTGGTGTCCACGATGAAATAGACGGTCTTAGGGGTGGGGCCGGGGTTGTGGTAACTGGCCACGGGGCGCCCCTTCCAGATCCGGTTTTGGAGCATGCCCTCCTCCTCCCGCCCCCAGTTGTTCACGGCTTTGACCCGGAACCGGGCGCGATCGCCTTGCACGACTTCGACCTCCACAGAGCCCTTCCCGGGCACTTCGATGGCGTAGGCCCGCCAGCCGCTGATGTCGGGAACTTTGTCCTTCACCCGGACGGAGCCCCCGGGCAATTGGAGGGCGGGAATGGAAGGACCCCGGCGGGCCATGCGGCGGGAGGCACCCAGGGTGCCGGATTCGGCCCCGGGATCGGGCCACTCAGGGGGGATGGGGCCCCGGGCCGCGGCGGGCAGGTCCTTGGCCTCCACCACGGGCAGGGGGGTGCCGGGGGCGGGAGACTGGGCGAGGAGGGCGGGTAGCAGGAACAGGGGATTCATGGGACCTCCTGGATCGAGGGGCGAGAATGGAATGCCCCCCAGCCTGGGTCGGTTCCCTCGGGGCGGCAAGACCTTCCGCCCCAGTCGGCTACACTGGGGGCTGACCACAAGTAGGACCGCATGAGCGAACAGCCTCTCGACCTCGCCCAATTGGAAAAGCCGATCCTGGAACTGGAAGCCCAGATCCGGTCCATGGAGATGGATCCCTCCCAGGCCAAGGAGCGGGAGAAGCTGGAGAAGAAGCTGGAGAAGCTCCGCACGGAGTTCAGCCACAACCTCACGGATTGGCAGCGGGCCCAGCTTGCCCGCCACCCCAAGCGCCCCTATACCCTCGACTACATCGAGCGGATCTGCGACCGCTTCGAGGAGATCCATGGCGATCGCCGCTTCGGCGATGACGCGGCCATCGTGGGCGGCATGGGCTGGATCGACGGCAATCCCGTGATGATCATCGGCCAGCAGAAGGGCCGCGACACCAAGCAGAAGATCCTCCGCAATTTCGGCATGCCCAAGCCCGAGGGCTACCGCAAGGCCCTGCGCCTCATGAAGATGGCCGAGAAGTTCCAGCGCCCCATCCTCTGCCTCATCGACACCCCCGGCGCCTATCCCGGCGTGGACGCGGAGGAACGCGGCCAGGCCGAGGCCATCGCCCGCAACCTCCTGGAGATGGCCAAGCTGGAAGTGCCCGTGGTGGCCATCGTCATCGGCGAGGGGGGCTCCGGCGGGGCCCTGGCCCTGGGTGTGGCGGATCGCGTGATGATGATGGAGAACGCCATCTACAGCGTGATCAGCCCCGAGGGCTGCGCCTCCATCCTCTGGAAGGACGCCAGTCAGGCTCCGAAGGCTGCGGAGGCCCTGCGCCTCACGGCCCCCCGGCTGCTGGACCTGGGTGTCATCGACACCATCGTGAAGGAACCCCTCGGGGCCGCCCACTCCGACCACGACCTGGCCGCCGCCCTCCTCAAGGAGGCCGTGGTCGAGGCCTTCGGCGAACTGGCTGAGCTCAGCGCCGAGGAGCTGGTGGAGGAGCGCTACCAGAAGTTCGCCAAGATGGGTTCGGTTGGGTGAGTGCTGCCCCCGCCTGGCGCCTGCGCCGTGAGGCTCCGGCTGGCCTGAGGCCCTGGAGCAAGCTGGCGCAGGCCTGGTCCCTGGATGATTCCGCAGCGCGCCTGGCCTGGATGCGCGGTGTGGATGAACCCGAGGACCTGGCCTGGCGCCTGGATCCCAGCTGGTCCCGCAGCACCGATCCCCACCTCCTGCCGGGGGTGGACGCCGCTGTGGCCCGCATCCGCCTGGCCCTTGAGCGCCGCGAGCGCATCGCCATCTACGGCGACTACGACGTGGACGGCGTCACCGCCACGGCCCTGCTCATGCGGGTGCTGGAGAGGCTGGGAGCCGAGGTGGATTTCTTCATCCCCAACCGCTTCAATGACGGCTACGGTCTGCACCTGGACTGCATCCGCGAACTGAAGGAGGCCCGGAACCCCGGCCTCATCATCTCTGTGGACTGCGGGGTGCGCAGCGTCGACGAGGTGAAGGCTAGCGCGGAGCTGGGCCTGGAGTGGGTGATCACGGATCACCACGCCCTGGGCCCGGAGCTGCCCGCGGCCTGCGCCGTCGTGCACCCACTGCTGGACGGTTACGCCAACCCTTGGCTCTCGGGTGTGGGCGTGGCCTTCAAGCTGGCCCAGGCCCTCCTCGGGGCCGTGCCCGTGCCCACAGGCGCCGATGCGGCTTTCCTGGATGGCCTGCTCAAGCTCGTGGCCATTGGCACCGTGGCGGACATGGTGCCCCTGCGGGGTGAGAACGCACTGCTGGTGCGGCGTGGGCTCGAGGCCCTCGGCGGCGCCAATGGCCCGGGCCTCGCGGCCCTCCTCAAGGCGGCCCGGGTGGAAGGCCGGCCCACAGGGCAGGACCTCGGCTTCGGGGTGGGCCCCCGCCTCAACGCCGTGGGCCGCATGGGCGGAGCCGAAGACGCGGTGCGCCTGCTCCTCTGCCGCAGCGCCCAGGAGGCGGATGCCCTCATGGCGCGGGTGGAGTCCCTGAACCAGGAACGTCGGCGCACCCAGCGGGAGCTGGCCCAGCGCCTGCCCGCCCCGGGCGCCGAGGCCTTCGACCTGGTGCTGGAGGCCGAGGCCCACAAGGGCGTCATCGGCATCGTGGCCGGGTCCCGCATGCGCGACTCCGGGAAGCCCACTGCCGTGTGCACGGTCATCGAAGGTGTGGCGCACTGTTCCCTGCGCGCCCCCGACGGCTACGATCTCACCCAGCTCCTGGATCAGGCTCGGCCCTTCCTGCGCAGCGGGGGCGGTCACCGGCTGGCCGCGGGCATGACCTTCGCGATGGGCCATCTGGCGTTTGTTCGTCAGTGCTTCGAGAAAGGCGCGGCGGAGCAGGCCCTCCGGGCACCGAATCTGGAGCGCGTGATCGATGGATGGGGTGCCGAGGGCTTCCCCGGTCCGGCGGGCCTCGCGGCCCTGGAGCCCTGGGGCCAGGGCTTCCCCGTGCCCCTGGCGGGCCTGGAGGGCACCCTCGCGGAGCCCGTGAAGGTGTTCGGCGAGGGGCATTGGAAGCTGAAGCTGAAAGGGGTGCCGGAAACCCTTACGTGGTTCTTCGGCGAGGAGCGCAGTGCACCCCTGGTTCCCGGCCAATCCCTTCGCCTCGCGGCCACGCCGCAGGATCAGGCCCGCTGGGGCCGCAGCTGGCTGGTGGAAGGGGTGATCGGATGAGGCCGGAGCAGGAGCGGAGGGCCACCGGCGCGAAGCGACGGCCCGCAGGGTGCGGCATAGGAGGTGCCGCATGAGGAACCTGCCTCCGCCCCGGGACCCCCGCTGGCGTTGGGCCGGCTGGGGCGTGCTCGGCCTCACGCTGGGGGTCACGGGCGTCCAACTGGCCCTGGGGCCGCGCAGCATGGCCTCCGTGGCGGGGCTGGGCGACTTCGACCCCGGGATGCGGGGCACGGTCGGCACCCTCACGGAGCTGCAGGGGGACAACCGCCTCACGCTCCGGTACCAGACCATCCAGGGGGAGGAGCAGGATCTGAAGCTGGGGGGCGTGGTCGGTGAGCTGGAGGAGTCCCGGGGGCGCTGGAAGTTCAAATCGCCCGAAGCCACCCGGGCCCGCGGCTCCTGGCTGCTCAACGCCCCCTTGGCCCTGGAGAGCCTGGACGCGGCCGGCGGCACCGGTGGCCAGGGCACCATGGAGGGCCAGGGCGGGGCGCTCCGGTGGAGCGCGGGCCGGTGGGAGGCCCTGGCCCCGTTGACCTGGCATGGGATGCAAGGGGCCGGGCCGGGCACTTGGCGGCTGCCCGCGGGGTGGACGCGGGAGCCGGAGGGACTCATCCGGGTGACGCGAGGCCCCGTGATCTGGGATGCGGAAGGGGAACCCACCATCCGCCATCTGGAAGCGGACCGGCTGGAGGCTGAACCCGGGCTCCAGTCGGGGCGCCTCTCGGAAGTGAGGGCCCAGCTGGTGGATGGTCAGGTGGAGGCCCAGAAGGCGGAGCTGCTGCCGGGTTCCGTGCTCTGGCCCGGCCCCCTCCGCTTCACTCGGCTGGATGGCTGGAATGGGGGCGCCGAAGGCGGCCGGGCGGAACGCCCCTCCCCGGGCAAGCCCGTGCAGCAGGTGGAGCTCCGCGGCTTCCTGGCCAAGCGTATGGCCCCCGAAGGCGAAGAGAAACTGCAATCCCTGGGCGTGCGCTGGACCCCCGCCGGCCTCCGGCTGGAGGGCAGCGTCACCTGGGAGCAGACCCTGGACGGCCAACGGCTGAAGCTGCAGTCCCCCCGCGTGCTTCTGCGGGAAGGGTCCGGTGCGGAGCTGCCCGCGGATCTGGACCGGGGGTGGGCCCGGGCCGAGGGACAGCCGCTGCTCACCTGGGGGCGCCGGTCCCTGGGCGCGGCGCGCATGGACCTGGACCGCCGAAGCCGGAAGTGGCGCATGCCGGGCCCCGTGACAGGCCGGGCCGAGGAGGGCACTTTCAGTGCCGGGGCGGGGCAGGGCAGTCCCCGGGCCTGGTCCTTCGAAGGTCCCGTGCTCGTGAACTTCAACAATGGCGGCAACCTCCGGGGCAGTAGCCTCGTGTGGGAGGAGGCCCAGTGGACCCTCACGGGCCGGCCGGCCACCTGGTCACGGTTGCGGGAGCGCCTGTCCGGCAGCCGCATCGTGCGCAAAGGGGAGCGGCTGGAGTTCCCGGAAGGGCTCAGCGGAGCCCTGTCCGCGTCGGATGGGGAACTCACGCTGCGGGCGGCCCAGGGTGAGAGCGATGCGACCGAGGTCCGCCTCACGGGCGGCGTGGAGGTGCAGGGACAGGGCTGGCGCCTGCTGGCCGAACGCGTGGTACTCAAGCTGGGGGCGGGTCGCGCCGTGCAGACCGTGAAGGCCGACGGCGCCGTGAGCCTGCGGGGGCGGCTGGGCGAAGGGCAGGGGGATGCCATGGAACTGGAACCCGCCGCCCGGGCCGTCCGCTGGCACGGGCGTGTGCGGGGGCTCGGCGTCAATGGGGGTGGCCCCGGTGGCGATTCGTGACGGGCAGGCAGTCTCCGCATCCCGGAGCGAAGCAGGGGGGAGCGTTCCGCGGTGCGGAATGCGATAGTTGGAGGATGGAAACCACACCCCGCCTCGAGGCCACGGAGCTGAAGAAGCAGTACGGCGAGCGTGTCGTGGTGCGCGGCGTGAGCCTGTACGTGTGCCCCGGCGAGGTGGTGGGCCTCCTCGGCCCCAACGGCGCGGGCAAGACGACGACCTTCTACATGGTGGTGGGGGTGGAAGCCCCCGATTCGGGCCGCATCACCTGGATGGGCGAGGACCTCACCACCTCCCCCATGCATCGCCGGGCGCGGCTGGGCATCGGCTACCTCACCCAGGAAAGCAGCGTCTTCCGGGGCCTCACCGTGTGGGAGAACCTCATGGCCCTGGCGGAGTTGCAGCCCATCCCGCGGGAGGAGCAGGTGGCCCGCTGCGAACGCCTGCTGGAGGAGTTCCACCTGCAGAAGGTCCGGCACACCCATGGCCGCAGCCTGTCGGGTGGTGAGCGCCGGCGCTGCGAGCTGGCCCGGGCCCTCGTCACTGAGCCCAAGATCATGCTGCTGGATGAGCCCTTCGCGGGGGTGGACCCCAAGAGCGTCTCCGAGATCCAGGGGCTCATCGCCGATCTGAAGGCCCGCGGGATCGGGGTTCTTATCACGGATCACAACGTCCGGGAAACCTTGCAGATCGCCGATCGCGCCTATATCTTGGCCGATGGAATGATCCTCAAACACGGACGGCCCAACGAGATCGCGGAAGACCCGGACATCCGCCGGGTCTACCTGGGCGACCGCTTCAAGCTGGATCTGGGTTAAGCCATGGCCCAGGGACCCTACCTTTCCCAGCGGCTGGCCCAAAGCCAGACCCTGGCCCTGACGCCGGCCATGCAGCTGAAGCTCAAGCTCTGGCAGATGAACCTGCTGGAGCTGGGGCAGACCATCGAGAAGGAGCTGGAGGAGAACCCGCTCCTGGAGCTGGCGGACGACGGCGATGAGGTGCCCAGCCTCCAGGCCATCGAGGAGGGCCACGACAGCCAGGTCTCCGAGCCGAACCCGGATCAGGTCTCCGAGGGCGTCGAGCTTCCCGAAAACGTGGCCACCGTGGATTTGGATGCCATGGCTCTGGCCTCCGAAGGCCAGGAGATCGATGCGGATCAGCTGGAGAAGTTCACGGAGGAAGGCGTCGCCCAGGTCCAGGAGATCGAAATGGGCGCCGAGAACAGCTGGGATGGCGACCTGCCCCGCACCTCCAACCTCCCCGACGACGAGAAAATGAGCTGGGAGGAGCGCATCAGCTCCACGGAGACCCTGCAGGAGCACCTCCTCTCGCAGCTCTACCAGACCCTGGATCCGGATGATCCGCGGGCCCTGCTGGTGGAGCGCCTCATCGATCGCATGGATCCGAAGGGCTTCCTGCGCCTGGATCCGGACACCCCGGCCGAGACGACCCTCGAGGCTCTGGCCCTGGATCTGCAGGTGGAGGCGGAGGACCTCCGCTGGGCCGTGGAGGTGCTGCAGGAGTTCGATCCCAGCGGCGTGGGCTGCTTCACCCTCCAGGAGAGCCTGCTCCTCCAGCTGCGCCACGCCGGGGTGGAACCAGATGATCTGGCCGTGCGCATCATCAAGCATCACGCGGACCTGCTCATGCAGCGGGACAGCGCCAAACTGCGGAAGGCGCTGGGCTGCCAGGAGGAGGACCTGGCCCGGGCCATGGAGGTGCTTCGGCATCTGCATCCCGCGCCGGGCCGCGCCTATGGGGGCGAGGCCGAGCGTGTGATCAAGCCCGACGTGGTCGTGCTCAAGGGGGAGGACGGCAACTGGAAGGTCTACCTCAACGATGAGGGCCTGCCGCGCCTCAAGGTGAGCGGGGAGTACCGCACCTTCCTGAATGCCTCCGATGCCAAGGCCGACAAGGATTTCATCCGAGACCGCTTCCGCAGCGCCCGGGACTTCATCCGCGGCGTGGAGGACCGCAACCGCACCGTATTGCGCGTCTCAGCCCAGATCGTGGACCTCCAGAAGGAGTTCATGGAGCGGGGCATCGAGGGCTTGCGCCCCATGGTGCTGCGCGACGTGGCCGAGGCCACGGGATTCCATGAGAGCACCATCAGCCGTGTGGTGAAGAGCAAGACCATCCACACCCCCCAAGGCCTTTTTGATCTCAATTACTTCTTTTCAGCCAGTTTGGGCTCAGATTCGGGGGAGGATGTCTCCGCCACCGTGGTCAAGCACAAGATCAAGGCCCTCATCCAGGCGGAGGATCCGGCCAAGCCCCTTTCCGACGAGGCCATCAGCGCCTTGCTCGGAAGGGATGGAATCACCGTAGCTCGTCGTACCGTCAACAAATACCGTGAGGAATTGAAGATTGCTCCAGCTTCCAAGCGCCGTCGCCGATAAGCCGGTCATGATCAATTGCTCTTCCAAGCCCGGATCCCCCCGTGGGGTGCGGGTTCTATGCTCCAACCCGGGCCCGCGCGCCCTTTCCAGGAGTGTGAAATGAAGGTCCATTTCACCGGTCACCACGTCGAGCTCAGCGAAGCTCTCAAGCAGCATGCCCAGTCCCGGCTGGACAAGTTCGCCTCCTTCCTCGATGACGTCATCGATGTGCACGTCATCCTCAAGGTGGAAAAGCAGCACCGCCACATCGCCGAGATCACCATGAAGACCCGCAGCGCCAGCCTCGTGGCCTCCGCCGAGACCCAGGACATGTACGGCAGCCTGAACCAGGCCATCGACAAGCTCGAAGCCCAGGCCCACAAAACCCTGGACAAGAAGGCCGCCCGCATCCAGACGGGCGACAAGGCCGCCGCCCTGGTGGCCGAGGAAGAGTAGGTTCCTCCGGAACCGCCGTGGAACGGGGGCCTTCGGGCCCCCGTTTCCTTGGGCCTGGGACTCCGGCGAAATCGCGCTATCCTTGGTTTCTTCGGAGCTTGCCATGCCGGATCCCACCCACCTCTACGCCCCCAAGGACACCACCGAGCCGACCCAGGTCTGCGAGAAGTGCCGGAGCAAGTACGTGCTCTCCCACTTCAACCACGGCGTCGAGGGGCAGGAATGCGTCTGCCGCCGCTGCCTCAAGATCATGGGCTACGACGTCTAGTTCGGAACACGGATCGGGACGCCCGCGCCCTCCCGGCGCGGGCGAACTTTGGAGGGGGCCCCATGAGCCTGGTGATGGAAGGAACCCGCACCGCGGAGATCGTGGACAAGGTGGTGGCCGGCGGGCGCGTGGACGCCGCCGAGGCCCTGCACCTTCTGGAGCACGCCAGCCTGCCGGAGTTGTCCCTGGCCGCCACGGCCGTGAAGCACCGTCACAATGATCCCACCAAGGTCAGCTTCATCATCGACCGGAACGTCAACTACACGGACCTCTGCAACGTCTACTGCACCTTCTGCGCCTTCTACCACAAGCCCGGCGACAAGCGCGGCTACACGCTCACCAAGGAGCAGCTGAGGCAGAAGGCCGACGAGACCAAGGCCCTGGGCGGCACGGGCTTCCTCCTGCAGGGCGGCGTGAACCCCGATCTGCCCTGGGAGTACTACCTGGACCTCGTGCACTACCTGAAGCACGACCTCGGCATCTGGGTGCACGGCTTCTCGCCCGTGGAGATCCAGATGATGGCCAAGCTCTCCGGTCAGACCCTCCGCAAGACCATCGCGGACCTGCACGCCGCGGGCCTCGGCTCCATCCCCGGCGGCGGCGCCGAGGTGCTCGTGGAGCGCGTGCGCAAGAAGATCGCCCCCCTCAAGGGCGGCCCCGACAAGTGGCTGGAGGTGATGGAGGCGGCCCACGAGGAGGGTCTCAAGACCACCGCCACCATGATGTACGGCATCACGGAGACCCTGGCCGAGCGCGTGGAGCACTTCATGGCCATCCGCGACCAGCAGGACCGCAGCCTCGCTCGGAAGAACGGGGGCATGTACTCCGCCTTCGCCGCCTGGCCTTTCCAGAGCGGCCACACTGTGTGGGAGGGCAAGCTACCCAAGCCCACGGACGTGGAGTACCTGCGCACCATCGCCGTGGCCCGCATCACCATGGACAACGTTCCCCACGTGCAGAGTTCCTGGGTGACCATGGGCAAGAAGACGGGTCAGATGGCCCTGGCCTACGGCTGTGACGACATGGGCTCCCTCATGCTCGAGGAGAACGTCGTGAGCGCCGCCGGCACCTGCTACAACGTGAACAAGGGCGAGATGGTCCGCCTCATCCGCGACGCGGGCTTCGAGCCCTGGCAGCGGGACAATGTCTACGGCGTGGTGGACGCGGCTCCCGTGGCTTGAACCACGGCTACAGGCTCTGGGCTTTGGGCTATAGCTGATCGCGACCCATGGAATCGGAATGGATGGGTCGGAATCAGCTAAAGCCCAAAGCCTAGAGCCCAGAGCCTCTCACGGGTGGTTGTGCCCCTTGAGGCCCTCGATGGCCAACCGGGCCTTCTCGGCGGCGGGGGTGCCGGGCTGGGACTCCATGATCTTGGTCCACACCTTGATGGCGCGGTCGGGCTGCTTCATGTCCTCGGCATAAATAACCCCGAGGTTGTGCTGGCTCTGGGCGTGCTTCGGGTTCAGCTTGCTGGCCTTCTCGAAGTTGTCGATGGCCTTGTTGTACTGCTTCAGCTCCCGGTACATCACGCCCTGATCCGTGAGCACATCGGGGTTGTTGGGATCCAGGGCCAGGGCCTTGCCGTAGGCGTCCACGGACTTCTGGAACTGGCGGGTGTCGAAGTAGTCGTTGCCCAGGGCGATCCAGGCCTGCACGTTCTTGGGCTCGGCGGCCACCATGGCTTCGGCCACCCGGATGCGCTGCTGCATCTGGGCCATGTCGGGCATGGCGGGCCCGCCCGGGGCCGGCATCCCCTCGGGCATCCCACCCTGGGGCGGCATCTGCGGGAACTGGGGCGCGGGAGCCTGGGCCGCGGGGGGCGGTGCGATCCGGGAGGCGTCGGGGGTCCGGTTGGATCCGACGATGGCGCCCGCGATGAAGCCCACGAGGAGGCCTGAGCCCGTTCCGATCAGCACCTTGCGGTCCATGGTCACACTCCCTGAATGCTTGGAAAATATCGCATCCCGTGGGAAAATTAGCATCATCTTTGTGTGAGGCGAGTCATGGCTGTCGTCACCCCCCAGCAGTATCGGAAGATGCTCCAGCGCGCGAAGGAGGGGAAGTTCGCCTATCCCGCCTTCAACGTCACTTCCACCGAGACCGTGAACGCCGTGCTCCTGGGCCTCAAGGAGGCCAACGCCGATGGCATCATCCAGGTGAGTACGGGCGGCGCGGAGTTCTTCAGCGGCCAGGGCGTGAAGTCCATGGCCAAGGGCGCCATCGCCATGGCCGAGTACGTGCACCTCATGGCCGCCGAGTACGACGTGAACGTGGCCCTGCACACGGACCACTGCCACCCCAAGTACCTGGACACCTTCGTGCTCCCCCTCATCGAGGCCACCGAGCAGCGCCGCGCCGCGGGCCGGGGCAACCTCTTCAATGCCCACATGTTCGACGGCTCCGAGCTGCCCCTGGCCGAGAACATCGCCAAGAGCGTGGAACTCCTCAAGCGCTGCGCGGCCTCGGAAATCATCCTCGAGGTGGAGACGGGCATCGTCGGTGGCGAGGAGGACGGGCACGACACCAGCGGCGTGGCCAAGGACAAGCTCTATACCACCCCCGAGGACATGGTGGCCGTGCACAAGGCCCTGGATCCCCTCGGCCCCTACATGCTTGCCGCCACCTTCGGAAACGTGCACGGCGTCTACAAGCCCGGCAACGTGAAGCTCACGCCCACCATCCTGCGGGATGGCCAGGCGGCCATCGCGCAGGCCTTCCCCGGCGCTTCCAGCCTGCTCGTGTTCCACGGCGGCTCCGGCTCCAGCCTCGCCGAGATCCACGAGACCCTGGACTACGGCGTCATCAAGATGAACATCGACACCGACACCCAGTACGCCTTCACCCGCGCCATCGCCGACCACATGTTCAAGAACTACGACGGCGTGCTGAAGGTGGATGGGGAGGTGGGCAACAAAAAGGCCTACGACCCCCGGCCTTACCTGAAGAAGGCCGAGAGCAGCATGGCCGCCCGCGTGAAGCAGGCCTGCGAGGATCTGCGCTGCGCCGGCAAGAGCGCCGGTAGGACGCTTTAGGCGGGAACCGCACCGAACCGGGGCGCAGGGGATCGGGTCCCCTGCGCCCTCTTCCGTTCAACCCTTCCCGTGCAGCAAGTCCAGCACCGCCTGGTTGAGGTTCTTCCTCGCCTCATGGCTTTCATAGGCCCTTGTGATGTAGCGGACGCGAACCTCGATGCCGCCCACCACGGGCACCACCTGCAAGCCGGGCACCGTGGAGAAGGCCTGAACCTTGTACCGCTTGGTGGCGCTCTGCCACTCGGCATCCGCCTGCTGAGCATTGCGCTGGGTCTGCTGCTCCACCAGCTTCTGGATGCCCTCGATGACGGGGTAGGGATCCTGGCCGGCGGGAATGACCGCCTTCAGTTCATCCCACATCCACTGGCCTGAGGTCGTGAAGTTGAAGAAGTGGCCTTCGATGGCGAAGCTGTTCACGAAGGCCACACGGCGGCCCGTGGGATGGGCGGCGTCACTCAGGCTCCCAGTCTCCAGCAGGATCGTGCGCAGCATCCCCACCTCGATCACCTCGCCACCCACACCCTTGATCTCCACCCAGTCACCCACGCGGATGCCGTTCTTCCCGATGAGGACGAACCAGCCGAAGAAGGCCACGATGAAGTCCTTCATGGCCACCGTGAGGCCGGCGCCGGCCAGGCCGAAGACCGTGGAGGCCTGGGCCGGGATGCCGACGATGAGGAAGAGGATCGCGATGAAGGCCGTGGCCTGGAGGGAGAAGGTGAGCAGGGTGCGCATGGCGCCGCTGGCCTTCGTGGCCTTCCGCTCGCTCGCGGACTTCACCAACCGGCCCCCCAGGTGGGCGCCGAGGAGGATGGCCAGGATCCAGAGGAGGCCTTCCAGGATGCTGTTGAGGGCGGCCCGCCGGTGGTTCCAGACCAGGTTGCCCCACTCGGTGTAGACATCCACCAGCTCCTGCTCGTCCTGGAGCCGCTTGGCGAAGTCCGCCAGGCGGCGCTGGTCGCTCATGTAGCGCTTGAGGGTGGTGAGGGTGGCCTTGGCCGCCTCCTTGGAGGTGGCGGAGGCATCCCGGGTGCCCTGGTGGGCGAAGCCCCAGGCCTCGGCCTTGGCGATCTCCCGATCCTCCTTCCCCTGCTGGACGCGGCTGGCGAACTCAGCCTTGCGCTTGGCCAACCGCTCCACCTTCTCCTGGGCCTCCTGCCGGGCCTGCTGCAGGCGGGCGAGCTTGCGGTGCAGGGAGAGCCAGGTGCGGGACCGCTCGATGAGGCTGCCGGAGGGGCGCTTCCAGGGCGCGACATTGGTGGGGGCCAAGGCGGGGACTTCCTTGTCCGCGGCGTCGTGGGCGGCCTTGAGGCGCCGGATCCGGGCCTGGGGATCGCCCCCAGCCGCCTCGAGATCCTCCGTGGCCTCCTCCAGTTCGTCCTGGTTCAGCACCAGCTGGGCCCGGGCCACTTCCAGCTGATCCTCCAGTGCGTCCTTCTGGGCCGCAGGAGCCTTGGCAAGTTGCTGGGTCAGCCGTTTGATGAGGATCTGATCCGCCTCCACCTCGTCCTCGGCCTGCTTCTGGACCTTCTCCAGCTCCTTGGCCTCGGCGCTCAGGGCCGGCGGATTCTCCAGCGCCGTGCGGATGGCATCGCTGAAGGCCAGGTCCACGGAATGGTTGCCGAG
>DATFAX010000140.1:0-9952 GCA_035254125.1 Holophagaceae bacterium
GCACCATGCCACAGAGGGTTGATAGAGGTTTGTATCGCATGCTTCCTTCTCCCTTCAAAGGGTGGAACTTCCGAGGTTGGAGTGCGTGGTTCGGGGCCATTGGACGATCTGACACCTCCCTCAGAGGTTCCGGTCGTGACACAGGGTGTTGTTGAAGCATCCGGGGGTGGTGCCCGCGGGAGCCGGGGTGGTGGGCACGCGCGTGGAGTTGGCGCCGTTGGTGTGGCACTGGGCGCACTGGGCGGCGTTGCTCTCATCGCTCATGTAGTGGGTGACCACGCTGGCGTTGGCGCCGAACCAGGGCTTGTCCGGGTGGGGGGCCTTGGTGTGGCAGGTCATGCAGGAGACCTTGGCGAGGCCGCCGGTGAAGTCACTGCCGTGGCAGCGGCCGCAGGAGGCCATGCCGCTCCAGTCGCCGGCCGCGGCCTGGGCGCCGAGGCGGCCGTGCTGGTTGCCGGCGGCCCAGCCTTCGGGGTGTCCCGGGCCATTGGGATGGCAGCTGAAGCAGCTGACCTGGGAGGTGCCACCGGCCTTGGCGGGATCCTTGGCGGAACCGTGGCAGGTGAGGCACGAATCGGGGGCCTTGGCATATTCCTGCCAGTGGGTGTTCAGCCAGGTGGCCTTCGGGTGCTCGCCCAGTTCATTGAACTTGGGGGCGGCATCGGTGCTCTTGCCGGCGCAGCCGAGCACGAGGACGGAGATGGCGACTGCGAGGCCGGTGCGGAGGAGGTTGGGGATGTTCATGGTCGTCCTCCCTGGCTACTTGTGGCACGTGGTGCAGAGTTGGTTGTTGGCCCGGCCGTGGCACTTGAAGCAGCCGGTGGGATCCAGCTTCCCTTCCACCCGGTGCAGGGCCAGATAGCCGCCGCGGTGCGGGGACATCCGGTCGGGGCGGTCCGCCAGCTTGAGGGCGGGGCTCATGACGCCCTTGCCCTGGTGGCAGTCGGCGCAGGAGGACTGGGAGTGGCAGGTGGCGCAGGTGCCGTTGTCCTGGTTCGCGGCGAACTTGTGGTCCTTCACGAAGGCCGGGGTGTGGTTGAACGAGCCGTAGAGCTTGAGGCTGCCCTTCATGGGTTCGTTCTCGTGGCACTCGGTGCACATGGGGCGGCTGCCGCTCACGCCATCGGGATGGGTGCGGGCCACACTGGTCTCCGGGGAGAGCAGGCTGCAGGCCGCAAGCCCCAGGACGCTGAGGGCGAGGGATGCGCGGAGGAGCATCGTCTTGAACATTACTTGCCTCCCTTGCTGGCCATGCCAAAGCGGTACTCGGCGCGGAACAGGGCCCGGGTCTCCTTCTGGAGGATGGGGGTCACGCCGTAGCTGAGGTCGCCGGAGATCTTGAAGTTCGTGGCGGCCTGGTACCCGAGGGAACCGACCACTTCGTACACGGACGTCTTGCCGTAGAGGTTGGGGTTCTGCTTGTCGTCGAAACGGTGGTGGATCGCGTCGGCGGCGGCGGTGAACTTGCCCTTCTCATAGGTCAGCCAGGCCCGGATCTCGTTGTAGGAGAGGCCATAGGAGGTGAGGAGGACGCCGGAAGCCTGCACATCGTCGGCGGTCACGCGGTGGTAGCCGAGGCCGGTCTGCAAGCCGGTGCCCTTGGGGCGCCAACGGAGTTCGCCGCCGAAGCGGGTGGCCTGGCCGTAGCTCTCGCGATCCGTCTTCTTCACGTCCAGGATGCCCTCCACGGAGGTCGCGGAGCCGATGGTGAAGGCGAGGCCCTCGGAGCGGAAGCGGCCCGGCTCATACTGGTTGAAGAGGTTGGGCATGTTGGTGCCGGCGTAGTAAGCCCGGAAGTTCCGCTGGGTGTACGTGCCGTTGAGGCTGAACATCGGCGCGAAGCGGATGCCCAGGTTGTAGTCGTGCTCGGCGATCCGGTTGGTGTTCACATCGGAGCCGGCCGGGAGATCCTCGTGGCGGGCCACATCCCACACCGTCTTGCCGCTGAGGTCGATGGCGGAGATGGGGCTGAAGCGGATGTCCGTGGCCGCCTGGCGCCGGGTGTAGTCGTAGGTGCTGGCGGTGGGGAGATCCTTGGCCGGGGTGGTGCCGTCCTGGACGTAGGAGACGCCGATCTCGCCGTAATGGGAGAAGCGCTTGGCCACGCGGCCACCGAAGATCACGTCGCGCTGGAGGTCGTACTCCTTCTGCGTGGCGAGGTCCACGGTCTTGTAGAGCACCGGGCGCCCGCCGAAGGCCGAGACCGTGAAGCCGCCGATCAGGTCGGCGCGCACCGAGCCGCCATCCACCTGCTCGATGGCCACGCCCTGGTTCACGGCGAAGCGGCCGGCCTGGACTTCCAGGTTGCCCTTCGAGGCCCGGTACTTCACGTAACCGAAGGTGAGTTCGCCTCCGCTCTTCCCTTCGATGCGGGACTGGTCGGCGAGGTCGACGCGACCCCATCCGAAGAGGTGGAGGGAAAGGGTGTCGCTGCCGAGCCCGACGGCATCCACGCCCAGGAATTGGGTGGCCGGCGCGAAGGTGCTCTTATCGAAGCCCGTCGCCTCCTGCTTCCACAACTGCGCCAGGGTGGTGCCATACACATTCACTTCCTGCCCCCACGCGGCGGCGGAAGCGAGGGTGGCTAGCAGGACCGCATTACTACGGAACTTCATGGGTCGCCTCCTATGGCCGTCCCCGTGAGGTGTCCGCGGTGAATGCGGGGGTCCGTGGGGGTGCCATGACTTGAACGGAATACTGGAACCCATTCTGCGTGAGCGCGGTCACGATGCGAACCTTACAGGGAACATTTTGGCGCCCGCGGAGCCTTGTCTGGAGCGGACTTACAAGAATGATGCCGTTTTTGCATGCCGAATTGTTACAAGTCAAAGCGCGCAGGGCAGCGGGGGTAAGCGAAAATCGGATCGGCAATTCTTTTATATTTTCGAAACGCCGGTCCTCTGTTTCCGGCGGGACGAAGGTTCCACCGGGGTCATCCAGTGTTGACCTCCATCACTGAAGGAAGGGCGTCCGGCCCGGGATGGACCTCCGGCCGGAGCCTGCCGCCCGGCCTCAGAGGTGTTTCAGAGCTGCATCACCACGCCGGGGAGCTTGTGGATGGCCTCGCGCAGCGGGCGCTCCGCGTGCTCATCCGGCAGCACCACCCAGAAGGTGAGGCTCAGGTAGGCGCCCTTGCAGTTCACGCCGGCCTGGAGGTCGCCTTCGGCCTGGGGCCCCAGGTGCGCCACGATCACCTGCGCGACGATCTCGGCCTTCAGCAGGTGCGCATGCCCGATCACCTTGAGGGGCACGCGGGCGGGGTACTCCATCTGGGGCTTGCCGCTGATGACTTCCATGGGGGTAGTGTCCCAGTTTCCGGGCTCGGGGATGTCATGGAGGATCGCTACACTGGAAGGTCCGAGGTCCGCCATGTCCGACGCCAAGCACGAATGGGTTCCCCCCTACTTCCTGGGCTCCTGCGAGCCCGAGGAGGCGGAGATCGCGCTCTTCGGCGTGTGCTGGGATGGCACCTCCTCCTTCAAGGCGGGCAGCCGCTTCGCGGGCTTCGCCGTGCGGGAGGCCTCCTACGGCATGGAGGAGTTCAGCTTCTACCAGCAGCGCACCCTCATGGACATCAAGTTCACGGACATGGGCGACCTCTTCCTGGCCCCGGGCCAGAAGCAGCGGACGTTGGATGACATCGCCTCCGCCGTGAAGGAGATCCGCGGCAAGGGCCAGTTCCCCATCGCCTTCGGCGGCGAACACCTGCTGGCCTACCCCCTCATCAAAGCGGCGATCGCCGAGCACCCCGACCTCGCCATCGTCCACTTCGACGCCCACGCCGACATCCGCCCCGACCTCTGGGGCGACGCCTGGACCCACGCCACCTTCCTGGGCCGCCTGGGGGATGAGCATGGCTACGAGCGCATCAAGCAGTTCGGCATCCGCTCGGGCTCCAAGGAGGAGTGGGAGATCGCCCAAAAGCACGACACGATCCGGCCCTTCACCAAGGAGGCCATCGCCGCCCACCTGGAGGGCCTGGGGGACCGCCCCATCTACATCACGCTCGACATGGATGTGCTGGACCCCAGCCTCTACCCGGGTACCGGCACCCCCGAGCCCGGTGGCATCGACTACGCCACGCTGATGGCCGGCCTCAAGCTCTTCCGAGGCAAGCGCCTCGTGGGCATCGACTGCCTGGAGCTGGCGCCCCACTACGACCCCACCGGCGTCAGCGCCATCACCATGGCCAAGACCCTGCGGGAGCTGATCATCCTGGCCCACGACCGGAAGCGCTGAGCGCCCGGGGCGGAGCTCCTACCCAGATCACAAGCCGACCCGCCGGCCTCCGGGAAATTCATCGGAGGCCAGCCTTGGGGCGATGGGGAAGGGTGACCCCCGGGGGTTCCACCCGTGCCCCGCCCCTCCTCCAGCCTGCTGCCCCGACGCCTGCTCCCCTGGGCGGCGCTGGTGTTGAGCCTGGCGGGCACCGCCTTCGCCTGGCGCGCAGTCGGCACCTCGGAGCGGGCCCACCTGAGGGAGGCCCAGCAGAATCAAGCCGATGCCGCCGCCGAGCGCGTATCCCGGCGGGTGAAATCCCTCGCGCACATCCTGAAGGGTGCCTCGGCGTTCCTCTCCCGGGGGGGCCAGCTGGCGTCCCGGGCGGAGTGGAAGGACTACGTCGAGGACATCGGCCTCTTCACCGCCTATCCGGGCATCCAGGGGCTGGGGTTCGCCCAGTGGATCCCAGCGGGCCAGCGGGCCGACCATGAACGGCGCCTGCAGGCCGAAGGCTTCGCGGGCTACCGGGTGGTACCGGGGGGCTCCCTGCCCCCGGATCCCGAAGGCTGCAGCTCCATCATCTACCTCGAGCCCATGGACGAGCGGAACCAACGTGCTTTCGCGCGGGACATGTGGGCGGATGGCGTGCGCCGGGAGGCCATGGGCCGGGCTCGGGACACGGGGTTGCCCAGCCTGTCGGCCCCCGTGACGCTGTTTCAGGAAGGGTCCACCGGGATCCAGATGGGGACCCTCCTCTATGCTCCGGTCTATCGTCCCGGGCCGGACCTGCAGACCGTGGCGAAGCGGCGGGAGCGCTTCATGGGCTGGGTCTACCATCCGATCCGGATGGGCGACTTTGTGGCGGCCACCCTCGCGGGCCGCAACGAGCTGTGGGATCTGGAGGTGGCGGATGCCACCGGGGGCGGCAACCCCATCCGTACCTATGGCACCGGGATGGATGGGGGCGGGGCCCCCGGCAACGTGCTGGAGCGGCGCATCGAGGTGGCGGGGCGGACCTGGTCCCTGCGCTTCACCTTCGGACCCCGGTACCTGGCGGCGCAGGGCTGGGGGGAGGCCAACATCGTCCTCTTGGGTGGCGGGACCATCAGCCTCCTCATCTTCGGCCTCCTGTGGATCGAGATGCGGTCCGCGGCCCGGGCGGAAGCCGCCGCGGCGAGGAAGGAAGCGGATCTGATGGCCAGCGAGGCCCGCTTCAAGGCGTTCTTCGACAAGGCCCCCGTGGGGATGGCCATCGTGGATTCCAGGGAGGGGACCTACCTCACCGTGAACGCCCGCATGGGGCAGATCCTGGGGCATCCCGCGGAGGCCCTGGTGGGAAAGCGGTTCCAGGACTTCACCCATCCGGACCACCTGAGCCCGGATGTGGCTGCGGTGCGATCCCTCGCCGAAGGGATCCACACCGAACTCCATTTGGAGAAGCGGTACCTGCACCGGGATGGGCACGTCGTGTGGGCCCGCCTCGGTCTGGTGCGCATGGCACCCACGTCCGAAGGGCGGCCGGTGCACTTGGCCATCGTGGAGGACATCAGCGAGCGGCGGCGCGACATGGAGGCCCTCCAGGCCAGCGAGGCCCGCTTCCGGGAGCTCTTCGACCTGCTGCCCGTGGGGGTGAGCCTCATCGATGCGGAAGGGCTCATCGTCGCCACCAACCGGGCCAGCGAAGCCCTCCTGGGCATTCCCTCGGACGATCTGCTTCGCCGGGATTTCAAGGGCCCGTATTGGGACATCCTCCGCCCCGATGGCACCCCCATGCCCCCGGAGGAATTCGCCAGTGTGCGGGCGGCCCGGGAGGGGCGGCGGATCGAGGATGTGGAAATGGGTGTGCGCCGGCCCGATGGCTCCATCGTGTGGCTCATGGTGAAGGCGGAGCCCAGCCATGGCCATGGCCTCGGGGTGATCGTGGTCTACGCGGACATCTCCTTCCGGCGGCGCGCGGAAGCCGAGCTGGCCGCTTCGGAGTACCGCTGGCGGTCGGCCCTGGAGGCGACGGGCATGGGCCTCTGGGATTGGAACGCGGTGACCAACGAGGTGTACTTCAGCCACCAGTGGAAGGCCATGCTGGGCTACGGGGATGCCGAGATCGGGAGCACCCTCGCGGAATGGGACAGCCGAGTCCACCCCGAGGACAAGGCGGGAGTCTACCGATTGCTGGAGGCCCACTTCCGGGGCGAAGCGCCCGTCTATGAGAGCGAGCACCGGGTCCGATGCAAGGACGGCAGCTTCAAGTGGATCCTGGATCGGGGGGTGGTGGTGGATTGGATGGCGCCGGGGAAGCCCCGGCGCGTGATCGGGACCCACCGGGACATCACCGACCGTCGCCTCCTGGATGAGGCCGAAGCCCGGGCCCGCAAGGCCGAGAGCCTCGTGCTCATGGCCGGCAGCATCGCCCACGACTTCAACAACCTCTTCCAGGGCCTCCAGACCAGCCTGGACCTGGTGGAGTTGGAATGCTCCAGAGAAGAGGCCCGCAAGCCCCTGGGCACGGCGCGGGAGGTGCTCCGTCGGGCCATCGCCTTGTCCTGGAAGATGCTCGATTTCTCCGGGCATGCCCTGGCCCACCTGGAGCCCCTGGACCTGGCAGCCCTGCTGGCCCAGTGGGCACCGGAACTGGAGCGCCTGGTGGGCGAGGCGGGGAGCCTCGCGCTCCGGACCGAGGCCGTGCCTCGGATTCTGGGGGATCCAGACCAGTTGAAGAAAGTGCTCCAGGCGCTCCTCGAGAATGCCCGGGAGGCCCAGGGAGTCCAGGTGCAGATCCGCCTCTTCGTGGACTACGCCAAGGATCGGCCAGGGCCTTCCACGCAGGGCACCTGGGCGCTGGCGCCACCCGAAGGCCCCGCGACCGTCTGCCTGGAAGTGGCGGATGAGGGTACGGGAGCGAGTCCTGAGGTGGTGGCCCGCATGTTCGATCCCTTCTTCACCACCAAGGAGCTGGGGCGGGGCCTGGGATTGGCCTCGGTCCTGGGCTTGCTGAAGTCACACCAAGCGGGCATTCACGTGGTTCCGGGCCGGGATCGGGGCCTGGTGGTGCGGATGCACTTCCCTCCCGCAGGGACCTGAAGGGCGGGAGGGGTCGGCCTCGGCACCCGCTTGCGCGGATCCCGAGACCGACCTCTCACTTCACTTCGATGTCCCGGAGATCCTTGCCCGGTTTGAAGCGGATCGACTTCCCATTGGGAATCTTCTCGGGATCCGCGAGCGGCTCCCGAGGCCTAACCCTCACTTCACTTCGATGTCGCGAAGGTCCTTGCCCGGCTTGAAGCGGATCGACTTCCCATTGGGAATCTTTACGGCATCGCCGGTCTTGATGTTGCGGCCCATGCCCTTCTTGCGGGGGCGGGGTTCGAAGACGCCGAAGCCGCGGATCTCGATGCGGTGGCCGTCCAGGAGGGCCTGCTTCATACGGTCCGTGAGGAGGTCCACCACCTCCAGGGCCGTCTGGCGGGAGCAGGGGTGGATCTTCATCAGGGCGTTGGCGATGTCGATCTTGATCATGGGTTCCTCAGGCGATGGGCTTCAGAGGGGCTAACGGGCGAGGGTGATCTTGATGTCGGGGTTGGCGGCGGGGGGGATCTGACCCGGCGGTGCCTTGGGCACCATGGGCGGCGGGGCGGTGGGGGCCAGGCTACCGCCGGCTTCCCGGCCGCTCCCCTGGGCGATGCTCATGCCGCGCTCCATGTTCGCCTTGGCGGCGTCGGCGCTGGACATGACCCCTTCGAGGCGAAGCTTGAACTCGCCGATGTTGGTGGCACGGAGCATGGCCTCCTCCACGGTGATGAGGCCCTGCTTGAGCAGGAAGAAGAGGCTCTGGTCGAAGGTCTGCATGCCGTACTGGGCCGTGCCGGCGGCGATGGTGTCGCGCAGCTGCTTGGTCTTGTCCTTATCCTCGATGCAGCTCCGCACCGTCTCCGTGGTGACCATGACCTCCACGGCGGGCACGCGGCCCATGCCATCGGCCCTTGGGACGAGGCGCTGGGAGATGACCCCCTTGAGAACGCCCGCCAGCTGGAGGCGGATCTGCTTCTGGTGGTGGGGCGGGAACACGCTGATGATGCGGTTGATGGTCTCGGTGGCGTCCAGGGTGTGGAGCGTGGAGAACACGAGGTGACCTGTTTCGGCGGCGTGCATGGCCGTCTCGATGGTCTCCAGGTCGCGCATCTCACCCACGAGGATCACATCGGGGTCCTGGCGCAGGGCGGCGCGCAGGGCCGTGGCGAAGCTCTTGCAGTCCGCCTCCACCTCGCGCTGGTTCACGATGGACATGTTGTCCCGGTGCAGGTACTCGATGGGATCTTCGATGGTGAGGATGTGCTCCGTCCGGGTGGCGTTGATCATATCGATCATGGCGGCCAGGGTGGTGGACTTGCCGGAACCCGTGGTGCCGGTGACGAGGATGAGGCCGCGCTGCTCCTCGCAGAGCTTCTTCAGCGTCTTGGGCAGCATCAGGTCGTCGATGGTGAAGATCTTGCGCGGGATGACGCGGAGGACGAGGCCCACGGTGCCGCGCTGGTTAAAGATGTTGCAGCGGAAGCGGCCCAGGCTCGGCACCGAATAAGCGATGTCCAGGTCGAGCTGCTCCTTGAACTTCGTCTTCTGTTTGTCGCTGGCCATGATGGTGAAGGCCATGGCGATGGTGTCCTCCTGCACCAGCCGCTTGAACTGGGTCAGGGGGGTGAGGCGGCCCTTGATGCGGGCGATGGGGTGGTTGCCGACCTTGAGGTGGAGATCGGACCCGCCCTGTTCGACGATGGCGGTGAGCAGATCGTTGATGTGCATGCAGTGCCCCCGGGGGACCTCCATCGTCTGCAAGCCCTGGGCAGGCAGGCACCCGGTCTTTGGGGGGATCGGGGGTGAGAGGGAGGGTCCGCCCATCTTAGTCCCCTGTTTTCAGAAGGGAAGGGCCCAATCCGGGAAAAGGCGTGTGAAAAGGGTGGACCGGGGTCGAATAAGGCTCGGAAACCGGCCCGTCCCTTGGTAAAATCCAAGATTCGGCCCGACCCGGGCCCAGACCTTGGACCTTGACATGACCCCCATCCAGAAGATCCGGAACATCGCCATCATCGCCCACGTGGATCACGGCAAAACCACGCTGGTGGATGCCCTCTTCAAGGGCGCCCATATGTTCCGGGACAACCAGAAGGTGGTCGAGCGCGCCATGGACTCCAACGACCAGGAGCGCGAGCGCGGCATCACCATCCTGGCCAAGACCACGAGCCTGCACTGGAGCGGCCACCGCTTCAACATCGTGGACACCCCGGGCCACGCCGACTTCGGCGGCGAGGTGGAGCGCGTGCTCAGCATGGTGGACTCCGTGCTCCTGGTGGTGGATGCCTTCGACGGCCCCATGCCCCAGACCAAGTTCGTGACCCGCAAGGCCCTGGCCCTGGGTCTCCGGCCCATCGTCGTCATCAACAAGGTGGACCGCCCCGGCGCGCGCCCCCACTGGAGCCAGGACCAGGTCTTCGAACTCCTGATCGAGCTGGGTGCCACCGACGAGCAGCTGGACTTCCCCTGCGTCTTCGCCTCCGCGAAGCAGGGCTACGCCATGCTCGACATGAACGATCCCGCCGAGAACCTGGATCCCCTCTTCGACACGATCGTGAAGCACTGCCCCCACCCCAAGGGCAGCCCCGAGGCGCCCCTGCAGATGCTGGTCACCCTCATGGACTACAACGACTTCGTGGGCCAGATCGGTATCGGCCGCATCGTGAAC
>DATFAX010000141.1:0-11905 GCA_035254125.1 Holophagaceae bacterium
TCGTCTGCGGCACCACCCTGCCCGCGGGCCCCGGCAAGCCCATGGGCTCCAAGCCCTGGTCCGAGTGGGCCAAGCAGGGGCGGGTCCTCAAGGTCGGCGCCTTGGAGCCCAATGACATTCCCGCCTTCCTGGAATCCGAGGCGAAGGCGATGGGCCTGAAGCTCGGCTCCGGCGTAGCCCAGGCCCTGGCCGGCCGCCTGGGGGGCCAGCCCAGCCTGCTGAAGCGGGCCCTGGAGGTGCTGGACCTGCTCGCCGAGGACCGCCAGACCACGCCGGCCATGGTGGATCAGGTGACCTTCCGCCTGGCCGAGCAGCGGGCCTTCGCCTGGACTTCCGCCTTCCAGAAGGGGGCTTGGGGTGAGGCCTTGCACGCCCTGCGCCAGGGCCTCGAGGACGGCGACGATCCCCTGCAGCTGCTGGGCCAGGCCCGACGCGAGGTGGAACGGGTGGTGCGGGCCGTGGAAGCCGAGGCCAAGGGCGTGAGCCCCCGGGACCTGCCCGAGGCCCTGGGCCTCTCCCCCAAGCAGGCCTTCCTCGTGGAGGGCTACCGGGCCGTGGCCGCCAAGATCCGGATGCCCGGGGCGAGGGCCCTGCTGGCCAAGGTGAACCAGTGCGAGCGGGACCTCAAGGGCGTGGCCCTGGGCCGCTCGGACACGCCCCTGATGGATCTGACGCTGGCGCTCTCCCGGGCCTGGGCCCGTTAGGAGACCTGTGCTTGAGGGCACGGCCAAACGGCCTGATCATGGTCTGTTGGCTTCGAAAGGGTTCTTTATGGCCGAGTGCACCATTCCCAACATGACCACCGCGGACGTGGTCGAGTCCAAGTCGGTGCTGCCGGCCGGGTACAAGGCCGACATGGCCAACCTCAAGGGGCTGGATCTCTCCACCCCCGTGCTGGAGCTCATCCGCCGCACCTCCACCCGCATGCCCCAGGACATCATCGATGCCCTCGTGAAGGGCCGCGATGCGGAGGAGGAGGGCAGCCGCGCCTTCAACACCCTCAACGACATGGTGAAGAACATTCTGCTGGCGGATGGCCACGTCACCCCCCTCTGCCAGGACACGGGCACGGTGCTCTTCTGGGTGCGCCACCCCTACGGCGTGAGCCAGAAGGCCGTGAAGGCCCAGGTGCGCGAAGCGGTGAAGGAGGCCACGAAGAAGGTGTGGCTGCGCCCCAACTGCGTGGAGAGCCTCAGCGGCAAGAACAGCGGCAACAACATGGATCCCTTCCACGAGGGCCACCCCATCCTCCACTTCGAGGAGTGGGATCGTCCCGAAATCGAGATCAGCCTCATGCTCAAGGGCGGCGGCTGTGAGAACGTGGGCGCCCAGTACCGCCTGCCCGACGTCACCATCGGCGCCGGCCGCGACCTCAAGGGTGTGCGCAAGGCCATCATCGATGCGGTGGTGAAGGCGCAGGGCCAGGGCTGCAGCCCCGGCATCCTCGGCGTGGCCATCGGCGGGGACCGCGTGAGCGGTTATGAGCACAGCAAGGAGCAGATCCTCCGCAAGCTGGGCATGCCCAATCCCGATCCCAAGATGGATGCCTTCGAGAAGGAGATCGTGGCCGACCTCAACACCCTGGGCATCGGTCCCATGGGCTACGGCGGCAACACCACCGTGCTCGGCGTCCACGTGGAGGAAATGTACCGGCACCCCGCCAGCTTCTACGTGTCCATCAGCTACATGTGCTGGAGCAGCCGCCGGCGCACCATGACGATCGCCGCCAACGGAACGGTTTCCTTTGACTGAGATGACCACCACCAAGGCACCAAGACACCAAGAAGGACAAACTGCTTTTCCTTGGTGTCTTGGTGTCTTGGTGGTTCAAAAGGAGTTTCTATGATCCGCCTGACCACCCCCATCACCGAAGACCAGATCCGCCAGCTCAAGGTGGGCGATGAGGTCCTGCTCAACGGCAAGGTCGTGCTCTCCCGCGACATGGGCCACAAGTACATGAAGGAGAACAAGCCTGAGTGGCTGAAGCCCATCCTCGAGGGCATGGTGATCTACCACTGTGGCCCCGTGGTGAAGAAGAACGCCGACGGCTCTTGGTCCTTCGTGGCCGCGGGTCCCACCACCTCCATCCGCGAGGAGCCCTACCAGGCCGACGTGCTCGACACCTACAAGGTGCGCGGCGTCATCGGGAAGGGCGGCATGGGCAAGAAGACCAGCGACGGCCTCGTGAAGACCGGCGCCGTGTACCTCCACGCCACGGGCGGGGCCGGCTCCCTGCTGGCCGAGCGCGTGAAGCGCGTGGTGGACGTGCACATGCTGGAGGAGTTTGGCTCCCCCGAGGCCTTCTGGGTCATCGAGGTGGAGGACTTCCCCGTCGTCGTCACCATGGACAGCCATGGCGGCAGTCTCCACGAAGTGGTGCTCGCCACCGCCCAGGAGCGCGCCAAGGCGCTCATGGAGAAGTAGCGCAGGCTCGGGTCAAATCGACACGGAGAACACGGAGGAGATGGAGAACGCGGAGAGAATGGGGTTGGGCAGGCATCCTCCCCATTGACCTCAGTGGTCTCTGTCTCCTCCGTGTTCTCCGTGTCAATTTTTTTGGATCCATGGCATGAACGCCCTCTCCTACGCCGACCTTCGCCGCGACCTGGCGGGCATGCTGGCCCGCTTCCTCCCCCCGGGGGAGGCCGTGGCGGAGAGCTGGCGCTGGATGGACGAGGGGCTCGGTCACCCCCGCAGCTGGATGCTGGCCCATGGGGAGGAACCCGTGCCGGGCGCGGAGCGGGAGCAGGTGGGGCAGTGGATCCGTCGGCGGCGGGAGGGTGAGCCCTGGTCCTACCTCCTGGGGTGGGCGCCCTTCCGGGACAAGCGTTGGAAGGTCACCCGGGACACGCTGATTCCCCGGCCCGAGACGGAGCTGGTCCTGGAGGCGGCCCTCGATGTGGGCCGTCGACTGAAGGTCACCCGGGCCGTGGACATCGGGACGGGCAGCGGCATCCTCGGCATCAGCCTCGCCCTGGAAACGGAGTGGGCGGTCACGGCCACGGACCTCAGTCCCGCCGCCCTGTCCGTGGCCAAGGCCAATGCCGGGACGCATGGCGCCAGGCTCACCTTCCTGGAGGGGGACCTGCTGGAGCCGGTACCGGATCCCCTGGAGCTGGTGGTGTCCAACCCCCCCTACGTGGCCGAGTCGGATCGGCCATCCCTGCAGCGGGAACTGGCCTTCGAACCGGAGATGGCCCTCTTCAGCCCGGACGCGGGCATGGATCACCCGACGCGCATCCTGGCCCAGGCCCGGTCCCGGGGGGCCCGGGCCTGTGTCTTGGAGATCGGGGCCGGGCAGGGGGGCGAGCTCTGCCGGAGGGCCCTGGATATGGGCTGGGCCAAGGCAATGAATCATCAGGACTTGGCTGGGCACGACCGGATCCTGATCGCCCTGGCATAGCCTTCGCACATCCCTTGGCGTCGAGGTGCGCCATGCGGAACAAGTTGCCTATCTTTCTGATGCTGGGACTGCTGGCGGCCTGCTCCATCCCCCGCAAGCACGACCCCATGATGCTGAAGAAGCCCGCCATCCCCATGGTGGAGGAGGCCAAGGATCCCGCCCCCGTGAGCGAAGGCAGCCTCTGGCGGGACCGCACCCTCGTGGGGGACCTCCGCGCCTCCCGCCTGAACGACCTCGTCACCATCAAGATCACCGAGGCCACCACGGCCATCTCCAAGGCGGACGTCACCACGGCCCGGGACGGCTCCAACAAGCTGAACAGCCCCACCCTCTTCGGCCTGCTCAACAGCGTGGGCATCGGCAGTGGCGGCACCAGCGACCGCACCACGGCCACCACGAACAAGTTCAAGGGCAACGGCACCACGGGGCGCAGCGCGGTGTTCACCACCACGGTCACCGCCCGGGTGGTGAAGGTGCTGAACAACGGGAACGTGATCTTCGAGGGGTACCGGGAGATCCAGCTCAACAACGAGACCCAGCGCCTCTATGTGGCCGGCATGATCGATCCCGCCCGCCTCGACAAGGACAACACCATCGTCTCCGGCAACGTGGGCGAACTCCGCATCGGGTATGGCGGCAAGGGGGTGGTGGACGAGACCTTGAAGCCCGGCATGATCAGCCGCCTCCTCAACTACATCTGGCCCTTCTGAGGCGACCATGCGATCCCTGCTGCTCCTGCTCCTTCCCGCGCTCCTCCTGGCCGCGGATGCCCCCAAGGAAAAAAAGGTCGAGGCCCGCCTCAAGGAGATCGCCCGTCTTCAGGGCGTGCGGGGCAACCAGCTCCTCGGCTACGGTGTCGTCGTGGGCCTCGATGGCACGGGCGACAAGGATCAGACCCGCTTCACGCAGCAGAGCCTCGCCAACCTCCTGGCCCGGCAGGGCATCCGGGTGGATCCCCTGCAAATCAAGGTGAAGAACGTCGCCGCCGTAATGGTGACGGCGGAACTTCCACCCTTCGCCAAGGCCGGAACCCGCATCGACGTCACCGTCTCCAGCACGGGCGACGCCAAGAGCCTGGCGGGAGGCACCCTGCTCATGACCCCCATCCAGGGCCCGGACGGGGCCACCTATGCCGTGGCCCAGGGTCCGCTCCTGGTCGGGGGATTCAGCGCCTCCGCCGGGGGCGCCTCCACCACGAAGAACCATCCCACGGTGGGGCGCATCCCCGAGGGTGGCCTCGTGGAGCGCGGTGTGCCCGGGGACTTCAACGGCCGGCCCACCCTCAGCTACAGCCTCATGGAGGATGACTTCACCACCGCCATCCGCCTGGTCCACGCCATCAACGAGGAGCTGGGTGAAAAGGTGGCCTTGGCGCAGGACAGCCGCACCGTGGAGGTGAAGCTTCCCAGGGAGTACGAAGGCCGTGCCGTGGAATTGGTAGCCCGCCTCGAGAACCTCAATGTGCAATTGCAGCCCAAGGCCCGCGTCGTCGTGAATGAGCGCACGGGCACCGTGATCCTGGGCAGCGATGTGAAGATCGGCGCCGTGAGCATCGTTCAGGGCGGCCTCAGCATCCAGGTGACGTCCACGCCGCTGGTGAGCCAGCCCAAGCCCTTCAGCCAGGGCAAGACGGTCACCGCCGAGAAGAAGGATGTGGCCGTGACCGAGGAGAAGGCCAAGACGGCTTCGCTGGAGGCCGGGACCTCCGTGGGCAAATTGGTGGAGACCCTCAACACCATGGGGGCGACCTCGCGTGACGTGGTCGCCATCCTCCAGGCCATCAAGGACGCGGGCGCCCTCCAGGCGGAGTTGAGGATCCTCTGATGCAGGAAGCGATCTCGCTCAAGGTGGATCTGGATCCCACCCTGGCCCTGAAACAGCGGGTGCCCCAGCCCCAGGACCGGACCGAGGCCTCGGCCCGGCAGTTCGAGGGCATGGTCATGAGCCTGCTGTTCCAGACGCTCCGCAAGACGGTGGAGCCTTCGGGCCTCATGGGCGAAGGTGGGCAGAGCCGCAGCACCTACGAGATGCTCATGGATCAGGCCGTCGTGGACAAGGCCGTGGGGGCCGGTCGCTCCTGGGGCCTCGCGGAGCGCCTCGCGGAAAGCTGGAAGCAGGCAGCCTCTGCACAAAAGGCATCCCAGCCCCTCACGGAACCGGGCAAACTGCCGATAGGTTCCTCATCGAGGTGAAGCATGCGCATTACCGGCAAATCCACTGGGGTCGGCAGCAGCCAGGGCGTGTCGTCGTCCGCCAAGGCCTCTGCGACTTCCGCGGCCGCGCCCGTGTCCGGCGTTTCCCAGGCCGATGCCCTCCAGGTGAGTGGCGGGGCCCGGCTGATGGCGGTGGCCCAGGCGGCCATTGCTCAGGTGCCGGATGTGCGCATCGACAAGGTGGAAGCCCTCCGGGCCCAGATGGACACCGACAGCTACAACCCCGATGGAGAGGCCGTGGCCGATGGACTGCTTCGCGAGCATGTGCCCGTGAAGGTCTGAGGCCCCCGACGTGAGGTCGTGATCACCCCCCTGACCCAGCGACAAATCCTGACCACGGCCTCCCTGGAGGCCGTACGCCAGGCGGTCGATGGGGGTATGCAGGCTCAGCGCGAGGCGGCCCGCCGCCATGCGCTGGAACTCCGTCAGGCTGAGGAGGCGGATGAGGTCCGCGACGTGGCCAAGGCGGAGGAACTCCGACTGGAGGAGCGCCACGAAGGGCGCCAGCAGGGGCATCCGGAGGATCGCCGCGAGGAGGAAGGGGAGGCTGCAGAGCCTGCCGAGAAGCACCTGGATCTCCTGGCCTGAGGATTGCCCTTGGAGACTCGGACGAGTCTTCCGGAGGCAACCCATGCTTCACGCCCTGCCCGAGCTGCTGGACGCCCTTGAGGCCCGGCTCCGCCTTGGCGAGGATCCCCTGCCGCTCTTGACCGGCATCCGGTGGTCGGAACTGGTGGGATGGCCCCAGGACCTGGCCGAGGCCCAGGCCCTGAAGGTCCGGCTGCGGCGGATCCAGGTGCTGGTGGAAGGGCTGCAGGCCCCCCTGCGGGCCACCCTCGCCCGACTCCAGGAACCCTTCGTCTACGGCCCCGGCCCCGCCGGCCGTCGGTAGGAGCACCCCATGCCCGGCCTAACTTCCAGCATCTACGTCGGCCTCTCCGGCCTCCAGGCCCACCAGGGCGCCCTGAACGTCATCGGGCACAACATCGCCAACGTGAACACGCCGGGCTATGCGCGGCAGCGCGTGGAGCTGGGCACCCAGGACACCCAGTATTTCGGCGGGTTCGGCTACGGGCCGGGGGTGAGCATCAACGCCATCGCCGGGGTCCGGGATCGGTTCCTGGAGCTTCAGACCTATACGGAACAGGCCAAGCAGTCCGGCGCCCAGGGCCGCTACGAGGGGGTGCAGTCCATTTCGGCGCCCCTGGCGGATGAGGGCTCCACGGGGCTCGGAGCGCAACTCCAGAAGTTCCTCCAGGGATTCCAGGACCTGGCCGCGCGGCCGGAAGACCTCAGCCTGCGCCAGAACCAGGTTGGGCTTGCCCAGAACTTCATCACCACCCTGCAGGCCCGCTATCGGCAGCTGGATGATGCCCGCACCCGGGCCGACAATTCCGTGGGCAGCGACGTCCAGCAGATCAACGCGCTCACCACGCAGATCGCCGCGCTCAACGGGCGCATCGCCGGCGAGCCGTCCCCGGGGGCGGACAGTGACGCCCGCGATCAGCGGAAGGTGCTCACGGACAAGCTCTCCAACCTGGTTGGAATCCATGTGTTCGAGGGCACTCACGGGGAGTACGAGATCTCCCTCGATTCTGGCGCGGCGACCCTGGTGAACGATACCGCCCACTACGACCTCACGGTCACGCGGGATCCGGCCAACAATAATTTCTACCGGGTGGATGCCAACATGGCTGGCACCGTGGTGGACGTCACCGGGCGCATCGGCGAAGGGGACCTGGGGGCCAACCTGGATCTCCGGGACAACATCCTCAGCGGCTATCAGCAGCAGCTGGACGAGCTGGCGGCGGGGCTCGCCTCGGTCGTGAACGTGGGGCTTCCCGGTCCCCCCGCGACCCCGGGGCATCGGGCGGGCTTTGCCCTCAATGGAGTCACCACGGGCAACGACTTCTTCCAGGCCGGGGCCGCGAATGGGGCCAACGGCCTGCCGGTGGGCATCACGGCCGCCAGCAACTACAAGGGCATGGTCTTCGCACTCAGCGTGAACAGCGCGATCTCGGCCAACCCCAACCTCATCGCCGCCGCAGGCGCTGCCGGCGCTCCCGGCGACAATACCATCGCGCAGGCCCTCGGCAATCTTCAGGCCGCGGGGAATACCGTGGACACCAACGGGGACGGTGTCGGGGATTCCGGTCCCTACAGCCAGTTCATCGGCCAGCTGGTGAACAAGGTGGGCACTCAGGGCCAGGGCTACCAGGTCACCTCCGACAATCAGCTGAACCTGGTCACCGCGCTCCAGAACCAGCGGGATCGGGTGTCCGGCGTGGACCTGGACGAGGAGGCCACCCAGATGCTCAACTTCCAGCGCGGGTACCAGGCTTCCGCCCGCTTCATCTCCGTGATCAACCAGCTGTCCGACCAGCTCATCAACGATTTCGGCAGGTAACCCATGTCCCTCCGCAGCCCCATCAGCATCAACAACCGACAGACCCTCGTGGACCTCGGGCGCACCAAGGAGCGGCTCGCCGTCACCCAGCGCGAGATCTCCACGGGCAAGCGCATCAACGATCCGATGGACGATCCCACCGGCGCCGCCCTGGTGGTGGACTTCAACCACTCCATCGGGATGAACGACAGCTACCTCAAGCAGATCGACTCGGCTGCGAGCTTCCTCAACGGCACGGAGAACGTGTTGGGGAGCATCACCAACGATCTGCAGCGCCTCCTGGAACTGGGGCCCCAGGCGCTGGACGCCAGCAACGGTGGCGTCCCCCGGGCCCAGTTGGCCGCCGAGATCGACACGATCCGCAGCAACTTCCTGACCTATTCCAATACCCAGGAACAGGGGAAATACCTCTTCGCGGGTACGGCCACGCTGACCACGCCGTTCAGCGGACCGGCCGCGGGCCCGATCACCTACGCCGGCAACGGCGGGATCGTCACCATGGGCGTGTCCGCCAGCGCCACGGTGGCCACGAACATCCCGGGGAACACCCTCTTCTTCGGTCCTGGCGGCCAGGGGAGCGCCACCGATCTCTTCCAGCAGGTGACGGACCTGCGCGATGGACTCACCTCGAACAACCAGGCTCAGATCCAGACCGCCGTCACCAATCTCACGGCGATCCTACCTCGCATCACCACCCTGACCACGGATGTGGGCGGGAAGCAGGCGGGCCTCCTCGCGCTGAAGGACAGCATCAGCAGCTACAACCTCACCCTCAAGGGCATCCAGGACAACGTGGAGGCCACGGACATCCCGGATGCCGTCACCCGCTACACGCAGGATCAGACGAGCCAGCAAGTGACGCTGAGCAGCCTGGCCAAAGTGGGGAAGACGAACCTGTTCGATTTCCTAGGGTAGGGCGGTCAGGGGCAGCCACCAGCGCCGGGCGTCCTCCCCGGCCAGCCAGCCCCGCCCTTCCGGACGCAGGCCGCCATCACCGGTGGGGATGGGAAGGTCCGCGGGTGCCCCCAATCGGGGCCACGTCTGGGACCAGGTGAATGACCGCAGTTCCCCCGCGCCGGGATTCCAGGTGTACAGGCGGTCCATGGGGCCCTTGAGCCGGGACTCGTAGGCGGTGCGTTGCTCGCCGCTCAGAAGGGGCCCAGCTGCGGCTGCCCCGGGGACCGGCGGGGCTTCAGCGCCTTCCGCCGGAGGTGCCAGCGGTGGAGGGGCGACGGAGGATGCCTGGGGCAGGGAGGGGCGCGCGAGGGCGAACCAGAGCCGTCCCGAGTCGTCGGCTCCGAGGAGCTTCAGCAGCGGGGCTTCGAGGGGATCCGCAGGGGCCGGGATCTCCGCGGGGCCGATCACTCCCGCTTCAGGGGTGACCTTTAGCAGGGTTCCGGGCTCCGGCTGCCAGAATAAGGCTTGCCCGCTCCGCACGATGAGCCCTCGGGCATCGGGAAATCCAAGGGGGGATGGAGCTGGGGCGGCGGTGTGGGTCCAGCCCGCTGGACCCTGCCAGGCGCTGAGCCCCTTGGTGTGGGTGAGGATGAATCCCTTGGCCGTGGGCAGGAGAACCTGAGGCGCGTCGACCTCGGGGGGGAAGGCGATGGCGTCAGGTGCGTCCCCCTTGCCTTCGAAGGAGAGCTTCTGCGCGGAGGTGGGTCCCCAGATCCAGAGATTGGATCCTTCACACGCCACATGCTCCGCGGAGGCCCGCCGGGCCCACTTCAAGGCACCGTCCAGGCCCAGGGCCATGAGAAAGGAGCCTTCTCGCCTAGACCCTTCCGGGCTCAACAGGAGGAGCAGGGTGCCCTGGGCGAGCTTGGCCTCCCGGACCTCGGCCTGGCGGAAGAATCCGTCGGAGAGGCCTTCTGGTCGGGGCAGGGAGATGGTCCGAACGAATGCGCCATCCTGGAATAGGCCCAGCAACTGGCGATCCGCCTGGGTGCTGACCTGGCACAGGGCCCAGCCGCCGGTCAGGGGCGGCAGCCAGCGCACGGCCCGAAGGGGCTCGCGGGCTTCGAGCACCATGAGGCGGCCAGCGCCCTGGACCTGGCTGCGGAAGAGGGGCGCCTCTTCCTCCTGGGCCGCCATCGCGGTGCCGCGGCGGGCGAGCAGCAACCCACCGCCGACCAGCACCAATCCCGCGGCCAGGGCCCCGATGAGGGTCTTGTTCATGGCATCACTCCAGAGAGGCAAGGAAGGCATCCAGGCTTGCGAGAGACCGGGTGCGATGCGCGGCGCCCTTGGCTTGTTTCAGGCCTGCGCGGCCACCGGCCTTCTTGGCGGTGCGGACGTCCACGGTGCCTTCCGGCAGGTCGGGCAGCAGGCCCAGCATGGCATTGGTGGGACCGAAATCCTTGAGGTTGGCGTGGGCCAGATAGTGGAGCAGGGACCCGAGTACCGTTTCGCGAGGGAAGGCGGCCGGGGCCTGGCCTCGCAGGGAACGATCCAGTGCGAAAGCGGCGGCCAGACCACCCGCGGCGCTTTCCAGATAGCCCTCCACACCGCTCAGCTGGCCCGCGATCCAGAGGCCCGGGTGCTCCTTCACCGCCAAGGTGGCGTCCAGCACCTTGGGCGCCTGCACGAAGGTGTTGCGATGGATGGATCCGAATCGCACGAACTCCGCATGTTGCAGTCCCGGGATCATCCGGAACACTTCGGCCTGGGCGCCCCACTTCATGCGGTTCTGGAAACCCACGAGGTTGAAGTGGTCGCCGGCCAAGGTGTCCTGGCGCAGCTGGACCGCGGCGTAGGGGTAGCGCCCCGTGCGGGGGTCGTCCAGGCCGATGGGCTTCATGGGACCGAAGCGCAGCGTCTCGCGTCCCCGTTCGGCCATCACCTCGATGGGCAGGCAGGCTTCGAAATAGGGCGTGTCGAAATCGTGCAGCGGCGCCTTCTCGGCCGCCAGAACTGCATCCACGAAGGCGTTGTACTCCGCTTCATTGAGCGGGCAGTTGATGAAGTCAGGTTCGCCTTTGTCGTACCGGGCCGCCATCCAGGCAATGGACATGTCGATGCTGTCCTTGGCCACGATGGGGGCGATGGCGTCGTAGAAGTGGAGGCGCTCACTGCCCGTAAGCGTCGCCAGCCATTGGGAGAGCGGGTCTGCGGTAAGGGGGCCCGTGGCGATGAGGGTGGGGAGGCCCGGCGTGGGCCGTTCCACCAAGGCCTCCGACCAGGTGATGTTGGGATGGTTGCGCAGTTCTTCCGTGACCCTGGCGCTGAAGGCCTCGCGATCCACCGCGAGGCTGTTGCCCGCGGGCACGCGCGTGGCCTGGGCGCAGCGCAGGACCAGGGAATCCAGGCGGGCCATCTCGGCCTTGAGGATGCCGGTGGCGCTGTTGGGGTCATCGCTCTTGAAGGAGTTGGAGCACACCATCTCCGCGGCGCCGCCCGTGGTGTGGGCGGGCGTCTGATGGTGGGGACGCATCTCGGAGAGCGTCACCTTCCATCCGCGTCGGGCCAATTGCCAGGCGGCTTCCGATCCGGCCAGCCCGGCTCCGATGACGTTCACATCCATGGGGTCCCCCAGGGGGATTGTAGTTCAGCCCCCAGGCGCGTCCGGGGGGCTCTCGACAGAGGCCTGGAAGGACACTGGATGCTTGGTCCTTCCGGCGGATTGCCAGGCGGGACAAGGGATAGAACGGTCCGCAGAAAATTTCCGCTTGCGTTCTCTCTGCGCGCTGGTAATCTGAATTTCCTGGGCGGTTGAGGCCACCAGGGAGCGCCGGAAGGCGCAGCAGGCATCTTTGACAACCGGATAGAGAATAGGAAGAACCTTTGAGCTTTCGGGAAGCCGCTTCGGTGGCGACCTTAGGAAGTTCGTACAAAACCAGAATAATTTGTGAATCAGGCTTTAGGGCTTGGTTCTAAAGAGTT
>DATFAX010000142.1:0-6849 GCA_035254125.1 Holophagaceae bacterium
GCCCATGGCCGTCCAGGAACCGGCGAAGTTCGTGGATTTGTAGACCTTCAGATTGGAGAAGGTGTACACGGTGTTGCCCGTGGCATCCGCGGGGCTCGTGGTGATGCGGGTGATGAAGGGAGCCGTGGAGCTGTTGTTGGACTCCGTGATGCCCGTGGAGGCCAGGGACCAGGTGCTGCCGCTGTTGGTGCTCTTGTAGACGCGGTCGTAATAGAGGGTGCCCAGCTGATTGGCGCCGTTGCTGGCCTGCATGGCGGTGCCGAATCCATCCCCGCCCAGGGTCTGATTGAAGGTGCCGGTGGCGCCGCTGCGGATGCGGGTGCCGTTGTCCTGGAAGCCGCCGAGGACGGCATCGGGCGTGTTGAGGCTGGAGCTCACGGAGTAGATGAGGTGGCTCGTGATGCCCACGTTGAGGGTGGAGGTCCAGGTGGAACCACCATCCGTGGACTTGAAGATGCCGCCATCCGTGCCCACATAGAGGGTCTGGCCGTTGGAGGAGATGGAGCCGGTGTGGAAGTCCGCGTGGACGTAGGGCAGGGAGAACTGGGCCAGCCAGTTCGTCATCTGGGACCAGGTGGAGCCGCCATCCGTGGTCTTGGCGAGCAGGAGCTGGCCTCCGAAGTAGGCCACATTGGAGTTGGTGGGATCCACGAGGATCATGTGGTTGTAGAAGCCCTGTCCGCCCAGCAGGGACTTGGGGCTGGAGGACTCGGAATTGGTGTTGGAGTAGCTCTTGGTGGGCACCCCCAGCGCGGTCCAGGTCGCGCCGCCATCCGTGGACTTGTAGATGTCCAGCAGATCGTTGGAGGCAGTGGCTGGAGGCGCGGTGGCGGCCATGGCGTAGAGGGTGGATCGGTTGCTGGGGGCGGCGGCGACGGAGATGCGCTGGGCCGTGCTGCCGATGCCGGTGCTGGCGGTCCAGGTGGCGCCATGGTCCGTGGAGCGGTAGACCACCCCGGCCACGGTGCTATCGCCCGTGGAGAGCACGAAGTTGGAGCTGCCGGCCCAGGCCAAATCCCAGCAGGGGGTTGTGGCGGCGATGCTCGCCACGGCGGAGTAGGTGGCGCCCGAGTCCGTGGAGCGGAAGAGGCCCGCGTTCGTGGCGACGAGGATCACGCTGGTGTTGGCGGGATCCACCAGGATGCCGCGGATGCTGCGGGAGGTGCCGAGGGTCTGCACGGCGCTCCAGGTGGCGCCGCCATCCGTGGACTTGACGATGCCGATGCCGGTGCCATCGAAGGCGTCGCCCAGGCCCAGGTAGAGGGTGGAACTATTGGAGGGATCCATGGCGAGGAAGCCCATGGAGAGGGTGCCCAAGGTTTCCGTGATCGGAGACCAGGTGCTGCCGCCATTCGTGGTCTTCCATACGCCTCCACCGGAAGTGGCGAGGTAGATGATGCTGGCGTTGGTCGGATCCACGACGATGGAGACGGGCCGCCCGCTGTCGGAGACGTTGAGGGTGGTGCCCCCGTTGGTCTCGAAGGCGGCCTGCGTGGGGCCGATGTTGGACCAGGTGCCCGAGGTGGGCGCGGCGACGCCCATCTCGGGGCCGCCGGCCTTGGGCATGAGGCGGGCGTGGCGTTGGCGCTCGTTGGCCGCTGCATCCAAGAGGAATTTCCGGAATTCGGGGCTCCAGTCGCCCCACCACTGGCGCATGGCCTGGGAGCGCAGGTCCGCGCGATCCGTGATCGGGCGTCCGTTGGGGCCGACGGGGTGCCAATGGCGGTTCTCATCCTCAGGCGAGGCCTGCGAAGGGGCGACGTGATCGTCCAGTTGGGCGCGAAGGGGGGCTTCCTGGGCGTTCAAGAGCAGGGCGCCGGCGGCGAGGAGCCACGTGAGGGCGGGGAATCGAAGCATGAAGAGGGTCTCCGGGAGATGCGGCTACCGCCCGGGAGGCGAGCTTCCGGGTGGTCCTGGGGGGTGTGGAAAGAGCGGGGTGAATTTCCACTCTTGCGAGGCGATCACCACACGCCTAATGAATTCCTTGTCAGTCTTGCTAAGCGTTTTTCAGGTGACCGGGACCTGCGAAATGGAGGGAGGCCGAGGTGCCTCCAGTGGGGCGATCCGCCAGTACGAACTCGCCTCCATGCAGGACCAGAATGCTGCGCACGATGGCGAGTCCAAGTCCGTGGCCTGGGCTCCCCGTGCCCCGATTCCATCGATCCCCGAAGGCGTCACGGACGGCCGGGGGAATGCCAGGACCTTCGTCGAGAACTTGGAGGGTGGGCCCCCGTTTCCCCGCCTCGGCGCGGAGTACGACTCGGCCGCCTGAGGGCGTCGCGGCGAGGGCGTTGCTTACGACGTTGTGGAGGGCTCGGGTCACCAGGGCGGGATCGGCGACGAGGGTCAATTCCGGCGAGGGTTCGAGGACAAGATGAATGCCGCCCTCCTCGGCGACGCCCTCGAAGAAATCGCGGGTCTCCTCCAGCAGGGTTCGCACATCCAGCGACTGCCGCTGGATGGAGGCGGTGGGATCTTGGCTGCGAGCCAGGAAGAGGATGCCCTCGATGAGGGACTGGAGGCGATCGCAGGCATCCAGGGAGGTCCCCAGGGCCTGGGGTTCCACGGCCTCCCGGCGAAGGGCCAGGTCCTCCAGGGAGGACCTGAGGTGCTGGAGCGGGGTGCGCAGCTCATGGGCGAGCTCCGAGCCCATGGCCTCAAGGCGGGCGATGGCGGCCTGGAGCCGGGCCATGGCCCCGTTCAAGGTGCCCACCAGCTGACCCAACTCCTCTGGGAAGCGGCCCGGATCCAGGGGGTGGAAGGGGTCCCCGGGACGCACGGAGGCGGTCTCCTCGGCGATGAGCCTGAGGGGGCGCAGGCTGCGCACGGCCACAAGCCGGCCGAGGAAGGAGGCGGCGAGGGCGCCGAGCAGGGTGCCGAGCCAGAGCATCCGGCGGAAGGAGGTCACGAGGGCCGTCTCATGGCGCTGGTCCATGAGGAGATGGAGCTCACCGCCCGGCAGTGGGGCCCGAAGGACGCTGATATCGCCGCCATCCACGGAGGCCACCTCGTGGGCGCGGCCGTCCATGGGAACGGTGCTCCAGGGAATCTCGGGCAGGCGGGCGAAGCCCGAACTCTGCGGCCCGGGCTGTCCCGCCAGGTGGAGGCTCCACTCCGCCTTTTCGGGGCGGGAGCCAGAATCCTCGGCGGGGCGCCGGCCGGCGGTGAAGAGGGCGACCAGGTAGGCGGCCTGGGCTTCCATGACCAGGCCATCCTCTCGGGCGAGGCTGCGATGGAGCGCGGCGTCCATGAGGGCGGCGAAGGTGCCCAGCAGGAGGAGGGCCGCCAGGGCGAAGCCCACCTGCAGTTGGCGGATGAGGGAGTGGGGCCGCTCAGTCATGGGCGGCCAGCACCACGCCCACGCCCCGGACGGTATGGATCAGCTTGCGGGGGAAGGGGTCATCCAGCTTCCGGCGGAGCCTGCGGATCTGAACATCCACGGCGTTGGGATCCGTCACCGTGGGCAGGCCCCACACGGCCCGCACGATCTGGGACCGGGATACGACGATGCCGCGATGTTCCAACAGCAGCACCGCGAGGGCGTACTCCTTGGGGGTCAGCTCGATGGTCTGGCCCCCCCGGGAGAAGCGGCGGAGGGCGGGCTCCCAGGTGAGGTCGGCCACTTCCACGCTGCGGCTGTAGGCCTCCTGGGGATGGGTCCGGCGGAGGATGGCGCGCAGGCGGGCCACCACCTCGGGCAGGGAGTAGGGCTTCACCACGTAGTCGTCCCCGCCCTCATCCAGGCCGCGGATGCGGTCTTCCATGCGATCCCGGGCGGTGAGGAAGAGCACCGGCGTCTGACGGCCCGCTTCGCGCAGGCGGCGCACCACGTCGAGGCCCGAGAGCCCGGGCACTTGGACATCGATCACCAGCGCCTCGAAGGTGCCGGTGAGGGCCAGGACCAGGGCGCGATCGCCCTCGCCGCAGGCGACCACCTGGAACCCGGCCTCGGTGAGCCCGGCCTCCAGGTGGGCCGCAATGGCGGGATCATCTTCGAGGACGAGCAGGGACATGCCTGAATGTACACCTCGGAGCGGGTGATCTGCTTCCGGCCCACCCCGGATCCCCCGCGTTTGGAGCAGGAAAAGGCCGCCCTGGAGGGCGGCCTTTTCTGGGACCCCCGGACCTTAGAAGGTGAGCTTGAGGGAGTAGGGATTCACGGTGCTGGCGCCCGCGTAGTACTTCACGCGGACGTAGTAGGTGGCGGAGGCACCGCTATTGGTGACGCTGGCGGAATCCACGAGGCCCGTGCCCTTGAGGGAGCTGGCCACCTGGGTGCCGGCGCTGTTGTAGATGTAGAGGTCGAAGTCGCTGGCGCTGGGGGGCGTCAGGGTGGCGGCCAGGGTGCGGCCGGTGGCGACGGTGACCTTGAAGTAGTCGGTGTCCGTGGAGCTGGAAATGTAGCCGACGACGGTGGTCCCGGAGGTGGCCACGGTATTGGCGGTGGAGGTGCTGTTGTTGCCCTCCACCTCGGCCTGGGTGCCCCCCGTGGTGTTGTTCACGGAGAAGGCCACCGCGGTAGAGGTGCCCACGTTGCCGGCGGCGTCATAGGCCTTGGCGGTGAGGCTGTGGCTGCCGTTAGCCAGGGTGGTGCTGTCGAAGGTGGTGCTGTAGGGGGAGGTCGTGTCGGTGGCCTTGAGCACGCCGTCCACGTAGAACTCCACCTTGGTCACGCCGACGTTGTCGGAGGCGGTGGCCGAGAAGGTGAGGGTGCCGCTGGTGCCGGCCTCCGAGGCGGAGACGGTGGGGGCGGTGGTGTCGCTGCCGGTGCCGGTCCACTTGGCGCCCACGTTGATGGCCGCGAAGGCGTTCCACACGGCCTGCTCCTCGGCACTGCCGGCGCCATAGAGGTCCTTGGCGGACGAGATGGCGGCGGTGCGGGCGGCGGCGTAGTTGGAGGAGGCGGTGAGGTAGGTGGTCAGGGCCCGGTACCAGATGCGGGCGGCGTGGTCATTGCCCACCCCGGTCATGCCGCCGGGCAGGTAGGAGCTGTAGAAATCGCTGCTGGAGGAACTGCTGGAGCCCTGGCTCATGAAGTACCAGGCGCGGTTCATGGGACCACTGGAGTAGTGCACGTCGATGCTGCCGATGCCGCTGTACCAGGCGTCCTTGGAGCCGCCGTCCTTGCTGGGCTTGTACATGTAGCGAAGCGCGGTGCCGGGGTGGCCCCAGCTGTTCTCGAACATGGTGTAGTTGGCGGTGATGGTGCCGGTGCCGGGGCTATCGGGCACCACGGTACCGGTGCCATTGGCCCCCAGCACGTAGAACTCCACGCAGGTGCCGAAGATGTCGGAGGTGGACTCGTTGAGGCCGCCCGACTCGCCGGAGTAGGTGAGGTTGGCGGTCTTGGAGGTCACGCCATGGGTCATCTCGTGGCCTGCGGTGTCGAGGTCGGCCTCGCCCACGGAGCCGCCGGTGGCGCCGTCACCGTAGGTCATGCAGAAGCAAGTGTCGTCCCAGAAGGCGTTGTCGTACTGGGTGCTGTAGTGCATGCGGCTGTAAGTGGCCTTGCCGGTGTTGTCGATGCCGTTGCGGCCGAAGACATTCTTGTAGAAGTCCCAGGTGGCCTGGAGCCCTCGATGGCCATCCACGGCCGCAGTCTGGGCGTTGGCGCTCATGCCCGCGGTGCCGTTGTATTGGAGGCCGTCGCCCCAGGCGTTGTCCGCGTCGGTGAAGACGGTGCCGTTGCCGGAAGTGCCGTTGTTGAGGTTGGTGGTGACGTTGTTGCCGAAGGTGCCGCCGGTGCCGCGGGTCATGTCGCGCAGCTCATAGCCGCTGGCGGTGCTGTTGGTGTTGAGGCTCACGGTGCCGTACCACTGGGACTTGCCGGTGCCCACGGAGGCCCCGGTGCGCAGGCCGTCCCAGGCCTTGAGGATGGCGCCGCTGTGGGCGTCGACCAGGTACTCCATGTGGCGGGTCTCGCCGGTGCCGTTCTCCAGCTGGGTGCGCACGTGGTAGGCGAGGTGGGTGCGGAGGACCTCGAGGCGCTCCTGGGTGGCGTCGGCCTCGGTGGCCTCGGCACCGCGGGGGCGGAGGATGCGCGTGGTGGTGACGGGGTAGACGACCAGCTCGGCGGTGGGCTGATGGGCGTACTCACCCTTGGGGGCCAGCTCACGGTGCGCCACGGCAAGCGCCTCGGCCTCGGTGAGGTTGGGGGTGACATTCACGCGGAGGCCGGCCCGCAGATCGCTGGTGTTGGGGGCGAAGGTCCCTTCGGCATCCTGGTGGGTGATGACCTCGCCGCCGAAAACCCGCAGGCCCTGATAGGTCTGGAGGAAGCGGCCGTGAGCCTGGCCGAACTCGTCAGTGTGGAGCTGGCTCAGGCGGAAGCCGTGGTCGGCGTCCAGACCGAGCACCTGGCGGGCGGCCTTGAGGTGGCTCTGAGCGGCGGTGGCGCGCTGGCCTTCCTGCGCCCGGAGGGCCTCCAGGGCGGCCGGGGCGAAGGGGGCCTGCTGGGCGGCGAGGGGGGCCGCGGCGAGGCCGAGGGCGAGGAGGGTGAGGGCGGATCGGGCCATGGGCACTCCGATGCGGGGACCCGGGCCCGGGGGCGCGGTGCCCTGGGCCAGCGGTCGGGTGAATGAAAGAGCGGAAGGTGTTTCCAGGGTCCACCCGCCGGGTCGGCGGCACGTATGAAGTGATGTGAAGAGGTGTGAATCGAGGCAAAGAAAAAGGGCCGCCCGAAGGCGGCCCTGGGTGAAGCGATTTCCCGACTACTTGAGGGAGATGGCGTCCACGGCGAAGGAGGTCTGCAGGCTGCTGTCCTCCGTCATCTTGAAGTAGATCTGAACGGTCTGGCCCTTGTAGGCGCTCAGGTTGAAGGAGCGGGCCTGGTAGCCGGCGGCCTTGTTC
>DATFAX010000143.1:0-46896 GCA_035254125.1 Holophagaceae bacterium
TATCCCGCCCTGCTCTTCACGCGCTCCCTGGTGGGCGTGGGCGAGGCCGCCTACGCGACCCTGGGCCCCGCCATCCTGGCGGACGTGGTGCCCGAGGATGAACGCGCCGCGAAATTCACCTGGTTCTACCTGGCCATCCCCGTGGGCAGCGCTTTCGGATACGGCCTGGGCGGCCTCGTGGCCCAGCACTGGGGCTGGCGCGCGGCCTTCATGGTGGCGGGTCTGCCGGGCCTGATCTTCGCCGTGCGCATGATGCTGCTGCCGGATCCCGTGCGCGGTGGCATGGATCAGACGAAGGATCTCGCCGCGGACCTCACCTTCGGCGAGCGCCTCGGCGCCATCTTCCGCAACCGCGTGTGGCTGGCCTGCACGGGCAGCTACGTGGCCTACACCTTCGCCATGGGCGCCCTCTCCCACTGGGGCCCCACGTTGCTCCAGCGCAAGTTCGCCGTGAGCACGGGCCAGGCGGGCACGGTGTTCGGCGGCATCGCGGTGATCACCGGCATCGTGGGCACCTTCCTGGGCGGCTCCCTCACGAGCCGCCTGCAGAAGCGCTTCCCCGACGCCGGCGTCTGGATCAGCGGCCTCACGCTGCTCGCCGCGGGCCCCGTGGTGGGCCTCGCGCTGGGCGCCGGGAATCTGAACCTGGTCTACGCGCTCTTCTTCGCGGGCATGCTGCTGCTCTTCATCAACACGAGCCCCGTGAACGCGCTCACCGTGAGTAGCCTGCCCGCCTCCGTGCGCGCCACGGGCGTGGCCATCAACGTGCTCCTGATCCACCTGCTGGGCGACGCCATCAGCCCCGAGTGGGTGGGCCACCGAAGTGAAGCCCTGCACGGCCTGGGGCTCGGCACCGGCGAGGCCCTGGGCCGGGCCATGCTCATCGCCGTGCCCGCGATCCTCCTCTCCGGTGTCGCGCTGTGGTGGGCGCGGAAGCAGGAGGCCACCGCTTGAGCACGGCCCTGAAATCCTTCGCCCAGGCCACGGGCCGCCTCTGGTTCCGCCAGCTCCGCCGCGAGGGCCCCGCCCTGCCCGAGGGTCCCGTGTTGCTGGTGCTGAACCATCCCAACGGCCTACTGGACCCCCTGGTGGTGACGGCGCTGCTGCAGCGCCCGCCGCGCTTCGTGGCCAAGGCCACGCTCTGGAAGCTGCTGCCCCTGCGGCCCTTCCTCGCCCTCTTCCGCCCCATCCCCGTGCAGCGCACCCAGGATCTGCCCGAAGGCGCCTCCGAAGCGGATCGGCAAGCCGCCATCCAGGCCACCTTCAGCGCCGTGCACCGCGCCTTCCAGGCGGGTGAGGTGGTGGGCATCTACCCCGAGGGCATCAGCCACGGCGGCCACGACCTGGCCCCCCTGAAGACGGGCGCGGCCCGCATGGTGCTGGGCAGCCCCGTGCGCCCCACCCTGGTGCCGGCGGGCCTCGTCTATGGCGACCGGGAGCTGTTCCGCCACAACGCCCTGCTGCGGGTGGGCGCGCCCATCCCCCACGAGGACCTGCCCGGGTCGGATCCCGAGCGTGTGCAGATCCTCACGGCGCGCATCCGCGAAGCCCTTCGGCCCCTCACCCTCCACGGGGTCGAGGCCGAGCGGTTGAAGCTGGCCCAGGACCTCGCCTGGCTCCTGGCCGAGGGCCCCGAGACCACGGCGGATCTGGAGGCCCTGCGGGGCCGCGTGCAGGCGCTGGAGGCCTTCCTCGCCACCCAGCCCCTGGAGATCCAGCAGCAGCTCCGCGCCGAGGTGGATCGCATCCAGGCCTGGCTCCGGCGCCATGGCCTGCGGGCGGATCAGGTGGGCCATCCCTATGGGTTCGAGGAAGCCGCGCGATGGCTGCCCAAGGCCCTGCTGCGCCTGGCCTGCCTCCTGCCCTGCCTGCCCTTCGGGCTGCTCTTCTGGCCTCCCTATCGCCTCATCGGGTGGCTGGCGGGCCGCCTCACGGACGAAGTGGATGTCACCGCCACGGTGAAGCTCCTGGGCGGGCTCCTGCTGCTGCCCCTCTGGGCCGCCGGGCTCGCCTGGCTGGGTTACCGCACCCTCCACCTCGGTTCCTGGGCATGGCTGCCCCTGGGTCTCCTCGCGGCCTGGTTCAGCTTGCCCCTCACGGAGCGCGTGGCCGAAGATCTCCAGGCGGTGCGCGGGTTCCGGGCCCGGCGCCACCCCAAGGTCCCCGCGTTGCTGGAAGCCAAGACCCAGCTGCTGGAAGCGTGCCCGAGCCTCAAGTCCATCTGAGCCCTCCGGCTTCCCGAAAAGACAAGGGGCGCCGGAGCGCCCCTTGTCAGTTGATGCGGTGGCTTCCGATCAGAAGCCGCTCGCGGTGGGATCCACCACGATGCTGCCGCCACCACCCGCCCCCAGGAAGTAGGCCAGCTGCTTCTGGGCCAGGGCGGTGTTGGCGGGCTGGTTGGCCCAATCCAGCAAGAAGCCGTGGGTGATGTTGGGCAGGTCGAACTGGAAGTAGCCCTCGTTCGGTGTGCTGGAAGTGGGGGCGGCCGCGGGGGCCCCGAACTTGGTCATGAAGGGTGCCACGACGCCATTGGTGGCGGTGTGGGTGGTGGCGTACTGGATCTGCTTGAACCCCGGTGCAAAATCCACGGGGCTGATGCCGTTCCAGCCCGCGAAGGAGGTGGCCAGGTAGCGCGTGGCCGCATTGGGGATGGTGAGATCGCCATTGGTGGCCACGCCATTCGCGTCGAAGGTGGTGGAACTGGCCTCATGAATGGCGAGGCGGCCCGAGAGCCGGCTCAGGGCCCCGGCCCCGGCGATGCCGGTGAGTGCGGGGTGGCCCATGGTGGCGGAATCCACCGGGTCCACCACGGCCTGCAGCAGCACGAAGGTGCTCTGGTAGTTGCGATTGAACGCCGCGATGTAGGCGGGGGTGCCAGGGGTGAGGCTGTAGGGGGGGTTGGTCAGCAGGGCGTTGACGCCCGCCGAGACGCCCGCCTTCACCGAGCCGCCGAAGGAGCCGCTGTCCTTGAGCAGGTAGGCGATGCGGCCACCGGGAACACTGAGGAAGCCCTTGGGGCTGGACGCGATGGAAGCGGCATCATAGACGCCCGTGCCGGGGTTGACGTTCGTGGTGCCGGCCAGGAAGTAGCATCCCACGATGGATCCCAGGCTCTGGCTGACGTAGGTGATGTTGCCCGTGGCTCCGGGGGTGGGGCCCACGACGCCCTGGCCGCCGAGCGCGGTCGCGACGGCGCCGGTCCGCATCAGGTATTCCATGCGGAACAAGTTGAAAGCCGCCTGTTGGATGTTGGTGCGGCCCGTGAGGGGCGAGGACAGGCTCATGAAGTCCTGACCCCAGATCATGCCTTTGGTCACGCCGGGCGCCAAAGGATCGGTGCCATTGCCCGTGAGGTTGGGGCGGGCCAGGGTGCCGTGCATGGGCTGGTCGATGGCGATGACGCCGTAACCCAGGGCACAGGCGGTGTTGGCCATGGCCAGCGCATCTTCCTTCTGCCGGGTGATGCCGTGCTGGAAGATCACCATGGGAACGGTGGCGCCCGCCGGGGAGAGGGGCTCGAAGTAGATGAAGTTCACCGTGCGGGGCACGTTGTAGAAGCCCTGGAGCAGGCTGCCGGTGCCGGCGCTGCTGCGCTTCTGCACCAGCATGCCGAAGGCCACGGGGCCCGTGGCACCCGTGAAGGCCACGTTGTAGGTGCTGTTGGTGCCCGTGTTGTTCATGGTGGAGGCATCGGTGCCGGCCAGGTCATTGACGGCTAGGGCCCGGTAGGGATCCACCGCGAGGTCGGCGCTGTTGAAGGAGCCGGTGACCACGTTCTTGACGCTGCTGTGGGGCACGGCGCTGGCACCCGCCGCGGTGTAGTAGGTGGCGCCGGGGATGGGGGCGCTCGCGGTCACCGTGTTGTTCCAGTTCTTCGCGGCGGCCGTGAAGGGGTTGCCCGCGGCACCGGCCGTGGCGAAGGCCTTGAGCAGCGCGTCGATGGGCTTGAGGGTGGCGGGGTTGGCGGGATCAGTGTATGTGCCCACGGCGCCGGTGGTGATGAAGCGGCCGATGACCTTCACATCATCCCGGTTCGCGGCCTTGCCGGCGGTGACGAGGTCACCTACGGTCTTGCCATAGCCGGAGAGGGCGATCTGCCCGCTGGCGGTCACGTTGCCGCGGATGCCTTCCAGGGCCGTGGCGCTGGCATCGGTGAGGAAGCCGGGGACGAGGCTCTTGTAGACGCCAGGGCTCACCAGGGTGTTGAAATCGACCAGGGGCGTGGCCTGGGCGGCGAAGCCGAAGGCGAGGGGGCGGCCGACGCCCAGGTGGGTGACGGAGTCCTTCAGGGCGCTGGTCACCACGTAGACGTAGCGGGTGGCGGGCTTCAGGGGGAGTTTGGGGAAGGCCAGCACCTGGTTGGTGCCCTCGGTGGCCGTGTCCGCGCCCAGGACCTTGAAGGTGAAGAGCGGGGTGATGTCGGTGAAGGTGAGGGGGTTGTTCTCCGTGACGCCGTTGGAATCCGGAGTGATCTCGTAGATCTTGAAGCCAGCCGCCAGGGTGGTGGCGTCCACGGCCCGGGTGAACTCCATGAAGATCGGGGCGTTGATGCCGGCCACCGCGTGCTTGCCCGCCACTTCCACCGTGTTGACGAAGCGGAGCGCGTTCAGGGGGTTCAGGGGCGTGGTGGAGGTGGGAGCCTCCGTGGCCAGGTTGAAGGCCGGGCTGGCCGCCGTGGCGAGGACGTTCGGCAGGGGCAGGATGCCCTTGGCGGGGTCGAAGGTCGGCGTGTTCTCAGCCGTCGTGTAGGTGCCGGAGTCGCCGGAATTCGGGGGCGGGACGCTCCGCACATCGGTGCTCCCGCCGCAGCCCAGCAGGAGGAGAAGTGGAAGCCCGAGTAGAGCGCCGCGTTGAAGACGTGACATGGGAGACCTCATTGGTGGAACAGAACGGTGACAAGGGGGTGTGGACCTGACGATAGGCACTCCCCGGACGGATTTCCAGCCTCAAATGAGGGACGGGGAAACCTACCCGGAGTCAACAACGACGCGGTCTCCCGAGCCAAAAGGAAAGGCCCACCGAAGTGGGCCTTTCCAGCCTAGAAACGAGAGGCTTATTCCGCGACGGCGAACACCACCTTGTCGTTCTTGAAGCGCTCCTTCTTCAGCAGGGTGACGGTGGCCATCTGCTTGTCCTCGGAGATGGCGAGCTTGTAGTGCTCATCCTTCACGTAGGAGCCGGGCACCACGTTGACCTTGCCGATCTTCTTCAGGTTCATGTCGGCCGCCTTGATCGTGATCACCTCGGCGGAGCGAAGGTCCAGGCTCTGGGTGAAGAGGTCGTCGCGCCAGTTCTTGCCGGCCCGATCCTTGGCGAAGACGGGGATCTCGATGATGCCTTCCTTCTTCAGGGAATCCCGGTTGCCCACGATGTAGTGGAGGCTGTTCAGGGAGGCCAGCTGCTGGGCGTTCTCGCCCTGGAGCTTGGCGCGCTCCTCGATGAGGGTGGAGCGCTCGGTGCGCAGGCCTTCGATGTCCTCGGAGAGCTTCTTCTTCTGGCTTTCCAGATCCAGCACGTCCTCCTGGAGCTTGTCGTTCTCGGCCACGGCGGCATCACGCTCGCCCTCGATCTTCTCGCGCTCCTGCTTCTGGAGCTCGGAGGGGGTGATCTTGGCGCGGCCCTTGGCCACCCAGGTGCCGTACACGCCGTTGGCGTAGAAGTGGTAGACCTCGAAGCCGGGGGCCAGCTTCTCCATGATGTTCACGTTGGAGACGAGCTTTCGGGCCTCGGCATCGGAAACGCCCTTCTTCTTCAGGAACTTGATGGCCATGCCGTAGTGGCTGTCGCCTTCCCGGGCCCGGTCGGGGGTGGGCAGGTCCTGCTTCAGCTTGGCGATCTTGCCGTTGAGATCCTTGATCTCCTTGTCCTTGTCCAGCACTTCCTGGAGGAGGGCCTGGTAGGAGCTGTTCTTCTCGTTCTTGATGCGCTCCTCAAGGGCCTTCTTCTGCTCTTCGGAGAGCTGCATCGTCTCGGCGTTCACGCGGACGTCGGAGACACCGGCCTGGGCCAGTTTCTTCTGCTGTTCGCTGCCGGCCTGGCCCAGCTGTTGCCCGGCCTTGTCGGCTTCGGCGGCTTTCTGGGTGAGCTCACGGATCTGGGGGTCTTCGCGCTTGCAGGCGGTGAAGACGAGGGCCATCGAGGCCACGGCAGCCAAGAGGGTGGTACGCAGGGCACGCTTCATGGGGATCCTCCGCAACTGGGGGTCTTCGGGCCGATGGGGTGGTCCCCCACGATACCGGGGGGCGCCTCCCCCGGGCAAGGAGCCGGTGGCTCCACCACCCAAGAGGGCTGATAAGATGGTGAGTTCCAAGGAACCCCGCCCTTCCCCCGCACCCGTTTGGAGTTCACATGGCCAAAACCGGCCGGCACCTCTTCACGTCCGAAAGCGTCACCGAAGGCCACCCGGACAAGATCGCGGATCAGATCAGCGACGCGGTGCTCGATGCCGCCCTGACGGACGATCCCACCAGCCGCGTGGCCTGTGAAACCCTCGTCACCACCGGCCTGGTGGTCGTGGCGGGTGAGATCACGACCAAGACTTACATTCCCGTGGCCAAGCTCGTCCGCGAGACGGTGAACGCCATCGGCTACGACGACGGCCGCAAGGGCTTCGATGGCAACACCTGCGCCGTGATGGTCACCCTCGACCAGCAGAGCCCCGACATCGCCATGGGCGTGGACACCGGCGGCGCCGGCGACCAGGGCCTCATGTTCGGCTACGCCACCCGGGAAACCCCGGAGCTGATGCCCGCCCCCATCCAGTACGCCCACGCCCTCACCCGCCAGCTCTCGCGGGTCCGCAAGGACGGCAGCCTCCCCTGGCTCCGCCCCGACGGCAAGAGCCAGGTCACCGTGGAGTACGACGGCGACCAGGTGCGCCGCATCGACGCCGTGGTCATCAGCACCCAGCACGATGAGGTCGTCACCAACGAGATCATTCGCGCCGAGATCGAGCGCCAGGTGATCCGGGCCGCCCTGCCCACCGAGTTCCTGGACAAGGACACGAAGTTCTACATCAACCCCACGGGCCGCTTCGTCATCGGCGGTCCCATGGGCGATGCCGGCCTGACGGGCCGCAAGATCATCGTGGACACCTACGGCGGCGCCGGCCACCACGGCGGCGGCGCGTTCAGCGGCAAGGATCCCAGCAAGGTGGACCGCTCCGCCGCCTACTTCGGCCGTTACATCGCCAAGAACATCGTGGCCGCCGGCCTCGCCGACCGCTGTGAGATCCAGCTCGCCTACGCCATCGGCGTGGCCGAGCCTGTCTCCATCAGCGTGGACACCTTCGGCACCGGCCACGTCTCCGACGAAGCCATCGTGAAGGCCGTGCGCAGCGTCTTCAGCGCCACGCCCAAGGCCATGATCGAGACCCTCGATCTGCGCCGCCCCATCTACCGCCCCACCGCCGCGTACGGCCACTTCGGCCGTCCCGAGTTCAGCTGGGAGAAGACCGACAAGGCCGAAGCCCTCAAGGCCGCCGCCAAGTAAGGCCGTACACTCCGCTCCCCTGGATCGCGCCCTCCCCTGGAGGGCGCGCCTGTTCATGCCCGCCGGGCTTTCACAGAACGGGGTCCCTTGGCCACTTCGGCCGTTCCGAGTTCAGCTGGGAGAAGGCCGACACCAAGTAAGGCCGGAGGCTGGAGACCAGAGCAAACACACGGGCGCTCTTAGGGGCGCCCGCTCCGTTTCCAGCCTCCAGCCTCCAGCTTAGGCCTTCCTCCGCTCCGCCTTCCGGCGCTCCGCGCATTCGCTCGCGGCGACGGGAGGGGCCGTCTCTTCCCGCTCCACGCGGTTGCGGCCGCCGTGCTTCGCGCGGTACAGGGCCTCGTCGGCGGCCTTGAGCAGGTCTTCGGGGCTGCGGTCCCCATCGGGGGTGAGGCAGGCCGCTCCGAGGCTCATGGTCTTCTGGATGGTGGTGCCCTCCAGGGTGTGCGAACTTGCCTCGAACTTCGTGCGGAGCCCCTCGGCGGCGAGCACGGCGCCCTCCAGATCCGTATTGGGCAGGAGCACCGTGAACTCCTCGCCGCCATAGCGCGCCGCGAGATCCGTGGAACGGATGCCGTTCTTGAGCAGGGCCCCCATGTTGCGGAGCACCTCGTCGCCCATGGCATGGCCGTAGGTGTCGTTCACCATCTTGAAGTGGTCGACGTCCATCATCAGGAGGGAGAGGGGCTGGTCGAAGCGCTTCACGCGGGCCACCTCCTCCTCCAGCCGCTTCATGAGGTGGCGGCGGTTGGGCAGGCTCGTGAGGGCGTCGGTGACGGAGAGCGCCTCCAGCTGGGCGTTCTTCTCCCGCAACTCATCCTGCAGCTTCTTGAGTTTGTGGTGGATGCGGACGCGGGCCAGCAGTTCCTTTTCGTGGAAGGGCTTGAGCACGTAGTCCGAGGCGCCGCGCTCCAGGATTTCGGCCTTGCGATCGAGGTCATCCTCCGCCGTCAGCATGATCACGGGGATCTGCGCCAGTTCAGGGCGGCTGGCCTTGAGCCCCAGGAGCTTCAGCCCATCGAACCCCGGCATCACCAGGTCGCAGAGCACCACGTCGGGCTGCTGCTCCATGAGGATCTTGAAGGCGCTCAGCCCATCCCCGGCCTCCAAGAAGGAGCCGAAGGAATCATCCTTCATGAGCACCGCTTTGATCTCCTGCCGGATCATGGCGTTGTCGTCGACGATGAGGACGCGGCTGGCCGCCATGTTCAGACCCCTGCCAAAGCGGTGGACGCCGCGCGGACCTTCGCCACCCAGGCCGACCAAGCCGCGCCATCCAGCGCGCCGGCCCGGGGCTCGCGCAGGTTCAGGCGCAGGGCGCGGGCGCGTTCGAGGGCCTGTTCCCAGGCGGAGGCGGGCAGGCGTTCCAGGGCCGCGGCGCAAGCGGAGACGCCCGCTTCCGTCTGGCAGACGAGGAGCCAGTCGTGACCCGCGGCCAGGGACAGCCGCACCCGGGCATCCCAGTCCCAATCGGTGCAGCCTCCCATTTCCAGATCGTCGGGCAGGAAGCGGCCCCGCACGTTCCAGGGATTGTCGGCCACGGACCCCCGGTGGAGGCTCGCGGGCAGGCCATCCGTGGCGGGCAGCTTCAGGTGGGCCACCATGATGAGCCGATCCTCTTGGGCGAGGGCGATGAAGGGGCGGGCGTTCTCGGCGATCTGATCCTGCTGGGTGAGCTCGGGCAGCCCCTTGTGGCTGTCCAGCAGGGTGCCGCCCAGGCCCGGGAAATGCTTGAGGCAGCCCTTCACGCCCGTGCCTTCCAGGCCGTGCAGGAAGGCGCCCGCCGCCGCGGCGACCTCGACGGGGTTGCGGCTGGCACAGCGATCGCCCATGCCCGTGCCCGGATGGCCATCCCACAGATCCGCCACCGGCGCGAAATCCACGTTGAAGCCGAGCAGGCCGAGACCTTCGCCCCAGAGGCGCCCCCAGGCTTCACAGGCGGCGGCGCCGCCCTCCTTCCAGATGACGCGGAGGTTGGGCGTCTCCCCCACCCAGGGGCGCAGCCGGCTCACGGCGCCGCCCTCTTGATCCAAGGCGATGGCCAGGGAACGGCCCCCGCCCCAGCGGGATTGCAACCCATCGTTGAGGGCCTTGCAGGCCGCGGGGCCCGCGACCGGATCGGGGTCCAGGTTGCGGGCGAAGAGGATGACCCCGCCCGGGGTGAGATCCGTGCGGACCTCCTCGACGCGGCGACCCGCGAAACCGATCCAGAGGATTTCCTGCGCGTGGCTCATGAAGCCACTTTATCCGGGACGGGCCCTCCCGCCCCTCCGAGGGCCAATTCCAGGTGGCGGAGGAAGAGCACGAAGTCGGGGTCCATGGGGCTGAAGGCGCTGCGGCCCTCGTAGCCCACGGCCAGGACGCCAAAGGGGCGCGGGCCGGCCCCGGAGAGCATCACGCCGTGGGCTTCGGGATACCCAAGGCCGCTCTCCCACCCCACCTCGAGGGCGCCCAGGTTGGAGGGCAGCTTCCGGGGGCCGTGTTCATAGGCCAGGCGCCAGCCCATGGAACCCGGCAGGTAGCACCCGAGGCCATCGGGTCGCCACCGGGCCTGCAGGTGTTCCATGAAGAGGGCGAGGCTGCCCTGGCCGGGCATGCGCTGGCTGGCGGCGGTGAGGTCGCAGAGGGCCAGGGCCTCCTGGTAGAGGCTCTTGAGATCCTGGGTGCGGCCCATGACCTTCCGCTCCAGTTCCGCCTGGTATTCGCGCACTTGGCGCTGGAGGCGGGCATGTTCCAGCCCCCGACTCACCACCATCTCGATCTGGTTGAGGGTGAAGGGCTTCTGGATGAAGTCGTAGGCGCCGTGTTGCAGGCTCTTGATGGCGCCTTCCATGGTGGCGTAGCCCGTCAGCACGATGCAGACGGCCTGGGGATCCAGGCCCTTGATGGCCCCCAGCAGCTCCAGGCCCGAGGGGCCGCCCGGCATGTTGAGGTCGGTGACGACGAGGGCGTAGTGGCGGACGCGGATCCGTTCCAGGGCACTGCGGGCGCCATCCACGGCCTCCGCCGTGAAGTTGCGCTCCAGCAGGGCCTCCACCAGGCTGGCCCGCACTTCGGGATCGTCATCCACGATGAGGATGGGGTCTTGGAGGACCGTCATGCCGCACCTCTTGCCCGGCACCCCTGCGGGGCCGTCCATGGGCCGATGGCCTTCCCTCCGGGGATCGCCCCGCTTGTGGACCTGGAGACTCCCTGCCCCCGCCTCATGATGCGGCCTTGCCCAGGTTGGTGAGCTGGAACACGCGGGCGTCGATGAAGAGGCGCAGGAGGTTGGCATCCAGGAGCCCGCTCTTGGCCTCCTCCTCGAGGATCTGGAGGCTGCGCTCCACGCTCACCGCCACCTTGTAGGGGCGATCGTGGGCCGCGAGGGCGTCGAAGACGTCGGAGATGGCCATCATCTTGCTCGGCAGGGGGATCTCATCGGCCATGAGGCCCCGGGGGTAGCCCTTGCCATTGAGCCGTTCGTGGTGGGCGTAGGCGATCTCGGGCACCTTGCGCAGCTCCTCCGTCCAGGGGATCTGCACGAGGAACTTGTAGCTGTGGGTGACGTGGCTCTCCACGGCCCGGCGCTCATCGTGGCTGAGGCTGCCTTTGCGGATCTGGAGCATCTCGAAGTCCGCTTCCGTGAGCAAGGTGCGCTCCTCGCCACTCCAGTGCTTGTAGGTGAGGGGCTGCACGTCCACGAGGCCTTCACTCACGTCCTGGGGCAGCACGGTGGGTTCGTTGGCCCGCATGAGCAGGGCCACGAGGCGCTGGGTCTCCAGCACAACCTGCTCCTGGAGGTAGGCCACGCGGCCTTCGGTGAACGTTTCGCCATTGCGCCAGGCGCGCTCCATCTCGCCCATCACCCGCTGGACGGCGCGCTGGTGCAGGCGCTGGAAAATGAGTTCGAGGCGTTCGCCTTCGATCTTCTTGGCCTTCACGAGCAAGTGTTCGCGGACGCCCACCTTGCCAAAGTCGTGCAGGAGGCTCGCGTAGCGGATCTCGCGGAGCTGGCGGTCGTCGTAGAAGAGGTCGCCGTAGCCGCTGCCCTCGGTGCGGTTCACGGCCTCGGCCAAGCCCACGGTGAGGGTCGCCACCCGGGAACTGTGGCCGCTGGTGCTGGGATCGCGGGCCTCGATCGCCGTGATGGAGGCGTTCACGAAACCTTCGAAGAGGTTCTCGATCTCATCCTTGAGGCCGAGGATCTCGCGGGTGCGCTCTTCCACCATTCGCTCGAGGTTGTGCTGGTAATCCTCGTTCTGGCGGAGCAGGCCGTAGTGGTCCAGGGCCCGCTTGATGCTGGCCTCGAACTCCGCCAGCTTGAATGGCTTCTGGATGAAGTCGTAGGCGCCGTGTTTGAGGGCCTGGATGGCGGACTCCGTGGTCGCGTAGCCCGTCATGAGGATGGTGAGGGCCTTGGGATCCACCTCGTGGATGGCCTTGATGAGCTCCAGCCCCGTGAGGCCACCGGGCATGTTCAGATCGGTGCAGATGAGGGGGAAGTGGCGCTCCCGGATGCGGGCCAGGGCCTGGTCGCCCCCTTCCGCCCCTTCGGGGGCGTAGCCCATGTCCTCCAGGGCCTCCATGAGGAGGAGCCTGAGGTCAGCCTCATCGTCCACGACGAGGATGGGGATCGGGCGCTGCAGGGGCAAAGGCACTCCGTGTGACCTTCTACCCTTCGGCCGGGGGGGCCGGAGCCTCAAATCTGGGCAACTCCCGTGGCCCCCCGGAGCTTGGCCACTTCTCGCAGGCGATTCCGGAGCCCGAGGGCCGTTTTATTGAACGGCCCCCACCCGCACCACCAGCTCGCCAGCTTCCACCTCCAGCCGCGCCACGCCGCCCGCGGGCAATTCCCCCTTCAGCATCAAGCGGCTGAGCGGGTTCACCACCACTTGCTGGATGAGCCGCTTGAGGGGCCGGGCCCCCAGGGCGGCATCGAAGCCCTCCTTGGACAGCCAAGCCAGGGCCTCGGCGGGGATGTCCAGGGAGATGCGCTTCTCCTCCAGCAAGGCCTCCACCCGCTTGAGCTGGATGGTGGCCACGGCCTCCATGTCGGCCGGCGCCAGGGACCGGAAGGTGACCACATCATCGATGCGGTTCAGGAACTCCGGACGGAAGGCCCCATGGAGCGCCAGCTGTACGGCGGCATCGGCCTTCCGGGTGTCGCCTCCGGCCGCGTAGATGGCCTGGCTCCCCAGGTTGGAGGTCATGATGATCACCGCATTGCGGAAGTTCACGGTGCGGCCCTTGCCGTCCGTGAGGCGGCCATCCTCCAGCACCTGCAGGAAGAGGTCGAAGACCCGGGGATGGGCCTTCTCCATCTCGTCCAGGAGGAGGACGCAGTAGGGCCGGCGGCGCACGGCCTCCGTGAGGCGGCCGCCTTCCTCGTACCCGATGTAGCCCGGCGCAGCGCCGATGAGCCGGGTGGCATCGGCCTCGTGGGTGAACTCGCTCATGTCGATGCGCACCATGGCGTTCTCATCGTCGAAGAGGAACTCCGCCAGGGCCCGGGCCACTTCCGTCTTGCCCACGCCCGTGGGGCCCAGGAAGAGGAAGGAACCGATGGGGCGCTTGGCGTCCGAGAGACCCGCGCGGTTGCGGCGCAGGGCATCGCTGATGGCCACGAGGGCGGGCTCCTGGCCCACCACGCGCTGGGTCAGCTTCTCCTCCATGTGGAGCAGCTTCTGGATCTCGCCCTCCATGAGCTTGTCCACGGGGATGCCCGTCCAGCGGCTCACCACGGTGGCCACATCGGCCTCGCTCACCTCCTGGCGGAGCATGGAATCCACATCGTGATCCGAGGCCGCCGCGATCTCCTTTTCCAAGGTGGGGATCTCGCCATACTCCAAGCGGGAGGCGCGGTCGTAGTCGCCTTTGGACTTGGCGTGATCCAGCTCCAGGCGGAGGTCATCCAGCCGCTTCTGCAGGACGCGCGTGGCCTCGATGGCCTTCTTGGCCTTCTCCCACTGGCCCCGCAGGCGGGTGAGCTCCTCGCTCAGCTCGCCCAGTTCGGCTTCCAATTCCTTGAGCCGGGCCTTCGACAGGGCATCCTTCTCCTTCTTGAGGGAGGCCTGCTCGATGCGCAACTGCATCTCGCGGCGCTCGCGCACGTCGATCTCGATGGGGCGGCTGTCGATCTGGATGCGCACCATGGAGGCCGCCTCGTCCATGAGGTCCACGGCCTTGTCGGGCAGGAAGCGATCGGAGATGTAGCGGTGGCTCAGCTGCACGGCCTCCACCAGCGCCGCGTCCTTGATGCGCACGCCGTGGTGCAGCTCGTAGCGCTCCTTGAGGCCGCGCAGGATGGAGATGGCGTCCTCCACCGTGGGCTCATCCACGAAGACGGGCTGGAAGCGGCGCTCCAGGGCCGCGTCCTTCTCGATGTGCTTCTGGAATTCATTGAGCGTCGTGGCGCCGATGCAGCGCAGCTCGCCCCGGGCGAGGGCGGGCTTGAGGAGGTTGGCGGCGTCCATGGAGCCACCCACGGCCCCCGCGCCCACGAGCAGGTGCAACTCGTCGATGAAGAGCACGACCTTGCCCTCGGCCTGTTCCACTTCGGTGATGACGCCTTTGAGGCGCTCCTCGAACTGACCCCGGTACTGGGTGCCCGCCACCAGCGCGCCCATGTCCAAGCTCACGAGGCGGATGCCCTTCAGGCCCTCGGGCACATCGCCCTTGGCCACGCGCTGGGCGAGGCCCTCCACGATGGCCGTCTTGCCCACGCCGGGCTCGCCGATGAGCACGGGGTTGTTCTTGGTGCGGCGGCTGAGCACCTGCAGCACGCGGCGGATCTCCTCGTCGCGGCCGATGACGGGATCCAGCTTGCCGGCCTCGGCCAGCTCCGTGACGTCCTTGGCGTATTTCTTCAACGCGCCCTGCTTCTCCTCGGCCCGCTCATCCTCCACCTTGCTGCCGCCGCGCAGGGACTTGATGGCCGCTTCCAGCTTCTTGCGGTCCAGGCCGAAGCCTTCCAGGGCCTTCTTGGCGTCCGTGGCGGCATTGGCGAAGGTCAGCAGGAGCGCATCCGTGGCCATGTAGCGATCGCCCAGGCCCCGGGCCGTATCCATGCCCACTTCCAGGAAGTGGCGCAGGGCGGGCCCCGCTTGGGGTTCAGCCCCGCCCACGGCCTTGGGCAGCTTGTCCACGAAGGCCTCGGCCTTGTCTTGCAGGCCCTTCAGCCCCTCGGGGCCAAGGCCCGCGGCTTCCAGAACGGGACGGAGGCCCATGTCCGGCAGGAGCAGAGCCTGGAAGAGGTGCACCGGCAGCAATTCCGGGTGCTGCTCGCGAACGGCCCGTTCCCGGGCGGCGACCAAGGCGTCGTTGGCTTTCTGGGTAAAGGGAAGCATGGGAACCTCCAGGATTTCAGTGTCGTTCAAATATGCGCGATGTCAACTAAGATTTTATAAATACGGAGTAACAAGTCTCGGGAATTGCCGCATCGTCAAATCGCCTTCGGGCCTGCGAAACCCTTGGTACCCTTGACGTTTCCCCTTGCGAGGCCCCATGCGCATCCACCCCGAAGCCCAGGAACGCAACACCCGGCTCGCCGCCCTGGCCCCCGCCGTGGCCAAGGCCCTGAGCCCCTTGGGCCAGCGCGCCTTCTTCCCCAAGGGCATCCCCTTCCAGGCGGGCCAGGCGGGTGGCTGCAAGATCAACGCGACCATCGGCCAGATCACCGATGGCGCCGGCAACCCCATCCCCCTCGCCCCCCTACAGGAAAAGCTCGCCAGCTTCCCCGCCAAGGACGCCTTCCTCTACAGCCCCATCCAGGGCCGGGCCCGCGCCCGGGAAACCTGGCACGCCAAGCTCCTGAAGGAAGACGCCCGCATGGCCCAGGTGGCCCTGCCCAACGTGAGCAGCGGCATCTGCCACGCCCTCTCCATGGCCGCGGACATGTTTTTCGCCGCGGGCGAGACGCTCATCATCCCCGACCTCTACTGGGACAACTACGAGCAGGTCTTCCTCATGCGCCTGGAGGGCGACTACCAGACCTACCCCTTCTACAACGCCCAGGGCGGCTTCAACCTCGAGGGCCTCAAGGCCACCATCGCACGTCAGGGCGCCAAGGCCCACGTGCTGCTCAACTTCCCGTCGAATCCCAGCGGCTACAGCCCCACGCCCGTGGAACTCATGGCCATCGCCGAAGCCCTCATCGAAGCCTCGAAGGATCGCACCCTCGTCGTCTACTGCGATGACGCCTACCACGGCCTCGTCTTCGAGGAGAGCGCCACCTCCAAGAGCCTCTTCTTCGACCTGGCGGAGGCCGCCACCTCCGGCCGCGCCCCCAACCTCATCCCCGTGAAGTGCGATGGCGTCACCAAGGAGCTGAGCTTCTTCGGCGGCCGCGTGGGCTTCATCACCTTCGGGGTGCAGAAGGACGCCGCGACCATCCTCAGCGACAAGGCCATGAGCCTCGTGCGCGCCGGCATCGGCAGCCCCGTGGGCCTCAGCCAATACCTCATGGAAGAGGAACTGCTGGATCCCCGCCATGAAGCCGAGTTCGATCGCCTCCGCCAGATCCTCGCCGCCCGCTACCGCAAGCTGAAGGAACTCCTCTCCAAGCCCACCCCCCACTGGACCGTGTTCCCCTTCAACGCCGGCTGTTTCTGCCTCCTCGAACTCCGCGAAGGCCTCGATGCCGAAGCCGTGCGCCAGGCCCTCATCCACGACGAAAGCGTCGGCGTCGTCAGCCAGGGCAGCCGCTACCTCCGCCTCGCCTTCTGCTCCCTCCACGACGACGCCATCGAGCCGCTGGTGGAAGCGCTGCGGCGCGTCTGCGAAAAGATGTAAAGCCCACCACGAAGGCACGAAAAACACGAAAGCCACAAAATGAGGTTTCGTGGCCTTCTTCCTTTTTCGTGCCTTCGTGGTGAGATTTTCCAGGAACAACCATGTCCACCCCGATGATGCAGCAGATCGCCGGCCTCAAGCGCGAGGCCGGCGATGCCATCCTGCTCACCCGCATGGGGGATTTTTACGAACTGCTGGGCGAGGACGCCATCAAGGCGGCGCCGGTGATGGAGATCGCGCTCACGCTGCGGGGCAAGGGCTCCGAGTCGGAGACGCCCATGTGCGGCGTGCCGCACTTCGCGCTGGAGAGCTACCTGCCCAAGCTCCTGGCGGCGGGATTCTCCGCGGCTATCGCGGAGCCCACGGCCAAGGCCGATGAAGTGAAGGGGCTGCTGCCCCGGGCCATCTCCCGCATCATCACGCCGGGCACTTGGCTGGATGACGACGGCCGCTGGCTCGGCGCGCTGCACCGCACGGGCTCCACCTGGGGTCTGGCGTTGCTGCAGCTGGCCTCGGGACAGATCCGCGTGATCCCCGGCGAAGGCCCCGAGTTGTTGGAATCCACCCTGGATCGCCTCGCCCCCCACGAGCTGGTGCTGGCGGAAGGGGCCGAAGCGCCGACCCTGGACATCCCCGTCGCCCGGCAGCCCCTCTGGCGCTTCGAAGCCAGCCGCGCCGCGGAGACGGTGAAGGCCTTCTTCGGCTGGAAGCACCTGGAGGGCGTGGGCCTCGAAGCCCACCCCGCCGCCCTCGGCGCCCTGGCCGCCCTGCTGGATCAGGTGGAGACCACCCAGCGGGGCAAGCCCGCCCACTTGCAGGGCGTCACCCTGGAACTGGGCGCCACGGGGCCGCTGCTGGACGCCACCAGCGCCCGCCACCTGGAGATCCACGGCAACAGCCTGGATGGCTCGAAGGCCGGCAGCCTCTTCCAGCTCCTGGACCTGGCCCGCACCCGCATGGGCAGCCGCCTCCTGAAGACCTGGCTGGACCAGCCCCTCCGTGACCGCGGGCCCCTGGAGCGCCGCTGGCAGCAGGTGGCCTGGCTCACCGCCGACAGCCGTCGCGATCCGCTCCAAGCGCTGCTAAAGGGCGTGCCGGACCTCGACCGCCTCCTGGGCCGCGTGGCCCTGAACCTCGCCACCCCGCCGGAGCTGGCCAGCCTGCGCGAGGGTCTGATCCAGGCCGCCAAGCTCCCCGAGCGCTTGCGGGAGATGGGCTTCCTCGCGGAGGCCTTCGACCTCGGCCTGTGGGAGGAGGCCACCTCCCTCTGCGACGACCTGAGGGAGGAGCTCAAGCGCTGCCTCACCGAGCAGCCGCCCCTGGATCTGGAGAAGGGGTCCGTGATCGCCGAAGGCGTGAATCCGGAGCTGGACGCCGTGCGCCGCCTGGCCCGGGACGCCAAGCAGGTGATGCTGGAGCTGGAGGAGGAGGAGCGCGCCGCCTCGGGCATCCAGAGCCTGAAGATCAAGTACAACCGGGTCTTCGGCTACTACTTCGAGATCACCAAGGCGAACCTCGCCGCCGCGCCCTCCCACTTCATCCGCAAGCAGACCCTCGCCAACGCCGAGCGCTTCACCACCGAGAAGCTCATGGCCTTCGAGCAGCGGCTGCTGTCCGCCGAGAGCGACCAGACGCGGTTGGAGGAGGCCGGCTTCAAGCGGCTCCTGGCCCTCGTCCTCGCCGAGCGGGCGGGCCTCACGGCCCTGAGCCAGGCCCTGGCCAAGTTGGATCTCCTCTGCGCCTTCGCCGAGCGGGCCCGCCTCTCGGGTTGGACGCGCCCCGAACTGAGCGACACGCGCGAGCTGGTCATGGCCGGCGCCCGGCACCCCATGCTCGAGGCCCGCATGGGCCGCGAGTGCATCCCCAACGACCTGCGCTTCAGCGCCGAGCAGCCCATGGCGGTGGTCACGGGTCCCAACATGGGCGGCAAGAGCACCTTCCTGCGCACGGCGGCCCTGCTGGTGGTGCTCGCCCAGGTGGGCTCCTTCGTGCCTGCGGAGCTGCTGCGCTTCGGGCTGGTGGACCGCATCTTCACGCGCATCGGGGCCAGCGACTTCCTAGCCAAGGGCCAGTCCACCTTCATGGTGGAGATGACGGAGACCGCCCGCATCCTCAACCAGGTGACGCCCGCCAGCCTCGTGATCCTCGACGAGATCGGCCGCGGCACCAGCACCCGCGACGGCCTGGCCCTGGCCGAGGCCATCGCCTGCTTCCTGCGGGACCTCCCGGGCGGCGCGCCCCGCACCCTCTTCGCCACCCACTACTTCGAGCTCACGAAGCTCGCGGACGACACGCGCATCGCCAACCTCCACGTGGAGGTGCAGGAGTGGGAGGACCAGCTCCTCTTCCTCCACCGCATCCAGGAGGGCCCCGCCGACCGCAGCTACGGCATCCAGGTGGCCAAACTGGCGGGCCTGCCCCGCCCCGTGATCCAGCAGGCCCGGCGCCTGCTGCAGGACCTCCCGGAGGCCCCCGTGCCCCCGCCGGCGCGCCCCCGCCAGGAGGTGGCCCAGCCGCTGCTCCCCCTCTTCGAAGCGACTCCGGATCCGATCCGCGAGGAGCTGGACGGCCTCGACCTCAGCCGCATGACGCCGCTGGAGGCCCTCAACTGGCTGGCCGCCAAACAACGGGAAGTCCGCTAAGCTCGGCGGCATGAAGCCGGCCCTCACCCCCGCCCGCCTCCGGGCAGCCTGGATCGTGGCCATCGCCGTGGATGCCCTCCAGCTGGGGCTCTTCCCCCTCACCGGCGGGCTCTCCACCTGGCTCGACAAGCCCCTGGACCTGGCGGCCATGCTGGTGATGTGGTGGTTGCTGGGGTGGTCCTGGGCCTTCCTGCCCACCTTCGTGGTGGAGCTGGTGCCGTTCGTGGAGCTGGTGCCTACCTGGACTGCGGCCGTGTGGATCGTGAGCCGCCTGCGCCGCAAGGAGCTTCAGGAAAGCCCCTGACCCTCAGCGACGCCGGCCCACCAGCAGCATCTCACGCCCCGCCCGCCGCGGATGGCTGCGGGTGGCGGGCGCCAGGTGCAACACGTCGAAGCGGGATTCCGCCACGGCCCGCAGGTCCGCCGCAGGCAGCGCGAAGGGCGGCCCCGGCCGCCCCTGCACATCGTGAAAGGCCGCCAGCAGCCAGAGGCCGCCGGGCACCAGCAGCTCCGCCGTGCGGGCCACGTAGGCTTCCCGGCGACCGGGCTCCATGGCCACGAAGCAGGTGTGGTCGAACACGGCGTCGAAGGGCCCCGCCGGGGTCGTGAACCAGTCGTCCTGGCGCCACGCCACGGAGGTGCCGTACCGGGCCCGGGCCCCCTCCAGGGCCGCGGCGGCGAAGTCGAAGGCCGTCACCCGGAAGCCCCGTCGGGCCAGCTCCGCCGCGTCATGGCCGAAGCCGCAGCCCGGCACGGCCACCGCGATCCCCGGCCCGGGGTTCCCCACCTCGAGCAGCTCGGCAACCAAGGGGGTGGGCGCGTCCATGTCCCAGCCGGGCCGGGATTCCGTGTCATACACCTGCTGCCAGTACTCGGGGGTGCGGGGGTCCATTCCGCAAGCCTGACAGGACCGCACCCGCCCCTTCACCCTCTTGATCCGCCCTTTCGCGAAGAGGCTGTCATCCTTGCCTAGTCATGCCCATGCGCGCCGCCTGCCTCCCCCTGCTTGCCCTCACCCTCGCCGCCCAGGAGATCCCCGATCTTCAGGCCCTGCGCGCCCTCAAGGTGAGCATCGCATCGCGGCTGGAGCAGTCCCAGGAGGAGGCCCCCTCCGTGGTCTCCGTGATCACGCGGTCCGAGATCGAACGCTACGGCTGGCGGGAGCTGGCGGACATCCTCCGCGCCCTCCCCGGCTTCGACTTCGGCAATGATGGCACCGCCCTCGTGGGGCTCAGCGTGCGCGGTGTCTGGGCCCATGAGGGGAAGGCCCTGGTGATGGTGGACGGCATCTGCGTGAGCCCCCTCCACAACGCCAACGTGAACTACTTCGGCAGCTACCCCTCGGAGATGATCGAGCGGGTGGAAGTGATCCGCGGTCCGGGATCCGCCATGTACGGCCAGTTCGCGGAGACGGCGGTGATCAACGTGATCACGCGCCAGGTGGAGGATGGCGAGGGCGGCCGCTTCACCCTGCGGGGCGACACCCTGGGTGCGGGTACGAACGCCGGGGGCGGCTACCTCTCCGCGGCCTCCCGCTTCCCCCAGGGCGGAAGCCTCTCCCTGAGCGCCGGATTCCAGACGAGCCCCTTCAGCCGCCGCCCCTACGTGGACACGTTCTACACCGGCTCCGTGAATCCCCAGGAGAAGGGCAACACCCGCCGCGAGACCCAGTACCTCGTGGGGGACATCCAGGCCCTGGGCACGGCCGTCCACTTCGTGCGCCACGACTTCCGGGGCGCCCAGGTGGACAACGACGGCACCGGGGTGCAGGACCCCACGCCCAACGGCCTGCCTCCCGGCGCCATCGGCACGGGCTCCCGCATCATCCAGGCGGTGCGGCTGAGCCACCCCTTCGAGCTCGCGGAGGGCCTCAGCCTCGAGCCCCGGATGGAGCTCACCAAGAACACCGGGGGATCCATCTTCCCCGAGGCCCGCTCCAGCAGCGGGGTCAATCACTCCGGCACGGAGCGCGAGCGCCATCAGTTCGACCTGAACCTGCACTGGGACCTCCCCTGGAAGGCCACCTTCCTGGCCGGAGCCGGGGCCTACCAGGACTGGGAGCGCAGCGTGAACCTGGCGGGTGAGGGGGGCATGCGGGACCCCCAGGATGCCAACCTCCACCTCGCCGAGGTGACGTGGACCACCCAGTTCGCCTTCCTGCAGTACACCCAGCAGATGGGTTCCCTGGGCCTCACGGCGGGGGGGCGCTACGAGGATGCGGAACTCGGCAGCGTGTTCGCCCCGCGCCTGGGGCTCACGTGGACGGACGGGCGCTTCAATTCGAAGCTGCTCTACGGCGAGGCCTACCGCGTCCCCACCCTCTTCCAGACCTTCAGCAGCTTCTTCCAGTTCCGCGGCTACCTGAAGCCCGAGCTCACCAAGAGTTGGGAGCTGGAGGTGGGCTGGCACTTCACACCCTCCATCATCGGACGCATCAACGTGTTCAAGGTGGACGTGACCCGGGCACTCTCCTTCGGCTTCGACGGCACCCACGCCTACATCCTCAACTTCGGGGCCGACCGCAGCCGGGGCGTCGAGGGCACCCTCGAGTGGCACCAGGAGGCCTGGGGGGGCTTCTTCAATTTCAGCTACGACAAACCCGGCGGGGACTCCGACCCCTACTTCCTCACCCCGGACCGCAGCAAGCCCCTGGGCGTCTCCCCCTGGAAGGCCAACCTCGCCGTGCACCGGCGCTTCGGTTCCCTGGACGTGGCGCCCAGCCTCCTCTACGCCTCCGCCCGGGAGAACCAGAACGCCGCCTCCGCCAAATCCCCCTTTGTGCCCGGCTCCTTCGCCCCCACCCTTGTGGCCACGGACACCTACCCCGCGCGGGTGCTCCTGAACCTCGCCCTCACCTGGCACGCCCTCTTCCGGCCCGGCCAGGACCTGCGGCTCTCGGCCACCAACCTCACCAACGCCGACTACCCCCTCCTCCAGCCTTACTACGGCGACCATGCCCCCCTGCCGGCCAACGACCGGCGGGTGTCCCTGGACTTCACCTGGCGGTTCTGAGCGAATCCGGGCGGTACACTGGAAGGCTCCGGAGGCCGCCATGAAGCTCCTGCGCATCAACCACCTCGGCATCGCCGCCCCCGGCCTGGGGGAGGCCATGGAGCGCATGCGCCGCCTCTTCGGGATGGAGGCCGAGCACCAGGAGGCCGTACCCGAGCAGAAGGTGCTGACCGCCTTCTACCCCGTGGGGGAGAGCCGCCTGGAGTGGCTGGAGAGCACGGATCCCGAGGGCCCCATCGGGAAGTTCCTCGCCAAGAAGGGCCCCGGCATCCACCACGTCTGCTTCGAGGTGGACGACATCGACGGCGCCGTGGCCGAGCTCCTCGCCAAAGGCGTGCGCATGATCGATGCGGAGCCCCGGCGGGGCGCCCACGGGTGCCGCGTGGCCTTCATCCACCCCGCGGAAACGGGCGGGATGCTCGTGGAGCTGAGCCAGGGCGGCCATGAGTCCGACCACGAGATCGCCGAGGCCCACCAAGGCGCGGGCCACCATGCGTAGCCTGCGTAACGTCCTCACCGGACTGGCCGCCTGTGTGCTCCTGGTGGCCGGGGAGCCTGCGGACCTGCTGAAGGCCCTGGACCAGCGCGGGGCCTTCGCCACCCTCACCAGCCTCACCCGTGACGTGGGCCCCCGCCTGTCGGGCAGCCCCCAGGACGCCGCCGGCCATGCCTGGGCCGCCGCGCGCTTCAAGGCCCTGGGGCTCAGCGTGCGCACCGAGGAGGTGCCTCTGGCCCGCACCTGGACCCGCGGCCGCGAGCGCGCCCGCCTGGGGGACCACCCCATCCGCCTCGCCCAGCATGCGTGGACGCCGGGCACGCCGGGCCCCGTGAAGGCCCCCCTGGCCCTCCTTCCCCTGGCCCAGGCCCACGGTCCCCTCGCCGCCTTCCAGGGCCGGGTGGTCCTGGCCGGGGAACCCGCCAGGGATCTGGACCCCGCCCAGATGAAGCCCCCCCTCCGCCTGCACCAGGCCCCGGCCCCGACCTCGGAATTTCCCCTTGGCAAGGTCCTGCCCGAGCTGGCCCGCGCGGGCGCCGTGGCCGTGCTCGTGGACGCGGGCAAGAGCGACGATCGCCTGAACATGGATGGCGATCTGATGCGTCCCGCGGGGCCGGAGCTTCCCGTGGCCTTCGTCCCCCATTCCGAGTACATCCACCTCGCCGAAGCCGCCGCGCGGAGCGCGGAACTGGAGCTGGAGCTGGGCGGCGCCTTCGGACCCGCCGGGCGCACCTTCAACACCGTGGCGGAACTGCGGGGCCGGGAGACCCCCAGGGAGCTGGTGATCCTCGGCGCTCACTTGGATTCCTGGGACCTCGCCACCGGCGCCATGGACAACGGCGCGGGCGTGGCCTCCGTGCTCGAGGCGGCCCGGCTGGTGGTGGGCCTGAAGACCCCGCCCCGCCGCACCCTGCGCTTCGTGCTCTTCGGCGCGGAGGAGCAGGGGTACCTGGGCTCCCTCGCCCATGTGGCGCTGAACCGGGGCGATCTCCCCAGGATCAGCGCCGTGTACATCATGGATACCGGGGGCGGCGCCGTGGATGGCGTGGCCCTGCAGGGTCGGCGCGCCGTGGAGTCCACCCTCCTCAAGCTCGTGGAGCCCCTGCGCCCCCTGGGGGTCGTGGACACGGACCTGCGCTTCGAGACGGGCACCGACCACATCCCCTTCCATGAAGCCGGCGTGCCCGCCTTCTGCCTGGAGCAGAAGCAGCACACCTACGCCCGGGACCACCACTCGGAGCACGACACCTTGGACAAGGTGGACCCCGCCGAACTCCAGCAGTGCGCCGTGGTCATGGCCTGGCTCGGCTGGAAGACAGCCGACCTGCCCACCCTGCTGCCCCGCTAACGCGCGCCCAGGATGCCCAGGTAGGCCTCCCAGAGGCCGGGGCCGAAGAACACCACCAGGGGCGTGACCACGGCCATGCCGCAGCCCCAGGGGAGCATGTGCTGGCCCAGGCCATCCAGGAGGGAGCCTTCCCGCCGAGGATCCCGCGCGGCCTGGATGAGGGCCAGGGGGATGCCCAGCACGATCATGGGCACGGTGCTGAGGAAGAGGATCCCCAACATGCCCTGCCAACCCCAGAAGGCACCCAGCCAGGCGAGCATCTTGAAGTCCCCCATGCCGATGCCATCCTGCTTACGCAGGGCCCGGTAGAGGGCGTTCATGAGCGCGGGCACGCCGTACCCCATCACCGCCCCCGCCAGGGCTTCGCGCCAGGTCACGGGCCCACCAAAGAGGTGCCACCCGGGGGCCGGCTGCAGACCGTTGTGCCAGAGTTCCGCCCGGAAGAAGTGATCGCCGGGGCCCCGGAGCATGAATCCCGCCTCGGGCCACATCATCTGGGGAAGGGTGAGCAGCAGACCCAGGCCGATGAGGGGCAGCTGGATGGCATCCGGCAGCATGAACTCGGTGAAGTCCGTGAAGAACAGGACGATGAGCGCGAATCCGGCGATGAGGCCCTTCAGCCAGATGAGCGTCCCCAGGGGGAACAGCCAGGGACTCGCGGCGAAGAGCAGGCCCGTGAGGCCCTCCACCAGGGGGTAGCGGAAGGGGATGCGCCAACCGCAAGCCGCGCATTTCCCCCGGAGCCAGAGCCATCCCAGCAGCGGGATGTTGTGCCAGGGCTTGATGGGCGTCTTGCAGGCCGGGCAGTGGCTGCCCTTCAGCACCACGTCCCGGTCCTCGGGTTCCTCCTGCGGCAGCCGGTGGATGAGCACGTTGCCGAAGGAGCCCACGAGCAGGCCGAAGCACAGCAGGATGACGCTGTGAACCCAAGTGGGAAATTCCAGGAGGATCGACATCAGGGCTCCGCACGTTCGCCCCAGGCAGACGGCGAACCTTCGAGGCCAGGATGGCACAATGGATTCATGCGCCGAATCCTCCCCCTCGCCCTCCTCGTCACCGGCCTGCTCGCCGCCCCCGCGGTCGCCCAGGCCCCCGCTCCCGCCAACCAGGCCGCGGCAGCCGCCCCGGCGCCCTCAGGCAAGCCCCGGGTGAAGATCGCCACCAACTACGGCCCCATCGTGGTCGAGCTGGAGCCCGAAGCCGCCCCCCTCAGCTGCGCCAACTTCCTCGCGTACGTGAAGTCCGGCCACTACGCCGGCACCATCTTCCACCGGGTCATCGACGGCTTCATGATCCAGGGCGGCGGGAACACCGAGGACATGAAGGAGAAGCCCACCCAGGCCCCCGTAAAGAACGAGGCGGGTCGGGCCTTCAAGGCGGGCCTCAAGAACACCCGCGGCACCCTCGCCATGGCCCGCACCTCCGATCCGGACAGCGCCACCGCCCAGTTCTACATCAACGTGGCCAACAACATCTCCCTCGACTGGAAGAACGACACCCCCGAAGGCGTCGGCTACACCCCCTTCGGTCGGGTGGTGGAGGGCCTCGAGATTGTGGATCGCATCTCGAAGGTGAGGACCAGCTGGAGCAAGGGCCAGGCTTCGGTGCCGGATTACCCCGTGCGGATCCGCACCGTGGAGCTGCTGCCCCTTCCCTGATCCACGAACCCGAGCCCATGCACCGTCCCTGGCTCCGCCCCCTCCTCGTGTGGGCCTTCGCGGCTCCGGCCCTGGCCGTGGCCGTGGTGCTGGCCTTCCTGGCGGCCTGCTTCCGGGGCGGCCCGGGGGGGTTCTGGTCCGTGGCCCCCGGATACATCCGCATGGTCGCCGCCTGCTTCGGCATCCGCCGCCAGCTGGAGGGCTGGGAGGCCCTGCCCGAGGACATCCGCTCGGGGCGCCGGCCCGTGATCTTCATCGCCAACCACGCCTCCCACTTCGATCCACCCCTGCTCATCAGCACCCTGCCGAGCCACCCCGTCTTCATCGCCAAGCGGGAGCTGGGCCGCGTGCCCTTCCTGGGGTGGGTGATCTGGCTGGCGGGCTTCATCTTCATCGACCGGGGCAATCGCGCGCAGGCCCTGGCTTCGCTGGCGGCCGCCGCCAAGCGCATCCACGACGGCCAGAGCGTGGTCGTGTTCCCCGAAGGCACCCGCAGCCTGGATGGCGGGCTGCTCCCCTTCAAGCCCGGGGGGTTCAAGCTGGCCGTGGAGGCAGGCGTCCCCCTGGTGCCCATCGCCATCCATGGAGGCGCCGGCATCCTGCCCAAGGGGGACTGGCGGGTGCAGGGCGGTCCCTACCGCATGGTGGTCGGCGCCCCCTTGGCCTCCGAGGGACGGGATCCCCTGGCCTTGATGGACGAGGCTCGCCAGGTCCTGGCGGCCCTGCTCCAGGCCTGAGGCTCAGACCGCCAGGAGCCCCCGCAGCGCCTGCTCCAACGCCGCCCGGTCCACGGGGCGGTCCAGCCAGGCGTGGGGCCCTTCCGTGCGGGGGCCGCCCACCTGGATCCAGCGGCAGCGGCGCCGGGCGAGGTCATCCTCCCGCCACACGCTGAGGATGGAGGGCTCCCGCCCCCAGACGAGGATGCTGGGGTAGGGCCCCTCCCGGGGGGGGAGCGTGCCGAGGTCATCCACCTGGCCGCCCCAGCTCTCCAGCCAACCCACCACCTTCTCGGCTTCCACGGAATCCTGCATGCCCAGGGCGATGCTCCATCCCCGGAGGAACCCTTCCGGGGCGGATTCCAGGCGCAGCGGCTCCAGCCAGCCCACCCCCTGCTCCGCCGCTCCGTGCACCGCGTAGGAGGCCCCATGGCGATCCCGCAGGGTCTCCTTGCCCGTCAGCGTGGGCCAGTCCGCTCCGAAGAGATCCTCCATGAAGGGGCTCTCCGTGCCCACGCGGAAGGTGGGGCCCGGGACCAAGCGCCGCCAGGCCTGGGCTTCGGCTTCGGCCCGGTCCACCCGGGCCTCCAGCCCCGTGGCCACGCCCCAGTGCCAGGAGGCGCCCAGGAAGGCGGCCAGGAAGAGGAGGCTGAAGCCCGAGAGCCGCACCTTCAGATCGAAGGCCGAATCCAGGAAAGCTTCCACCAGCACGGGGATGGTCACGCCCACGAGGCCCCAGAGCAGCCGCTGCGCCATGGGTTCGCCGTCCTTCCGGGCGCGCATCACCCGGCTCACGAGGAAGAGGCTGAACCCCACGTAGGCGAGGTTCGCCACGTTGTGGAAGGGGCGGTCCAGGAGGTGGTCGGGGCCCAGGAAGAGATTGCGGATGAAATTGGGCACGAAGGCCAGTCCCATCCAGGCCGGGAGGGAGGCGGGCAGGTGCGCCGGGAAGAGCACGGTGAAGGCCCCGAGCAGGGCGATGAAGCCCACGCACACCAGCAGGCTCTGGGCCCGCAGCACGACGTCGGGATGGAGCAACCCCACCTCGCCCGCGGCGATGAGCCCGTGCCGGAGCGCCACCAGGGCGCAGCTCAGGGCCAGGCGCTGCATGACCTTGTCACGCCGCGCGAAGCCATCGGCCCCGAAGCTCAGGGTCAGCGCCAGGAGCGCTCCACCCTGGAGCGCATTCAGAAGGGGCCAGAGGACGGGGTTCATGGTGGGTTGTACGATCGTACTGCTAATCCCCATCGGCACCCTCCCGTAGCCCTGGAACTCTGGAGAATCCGTGATCCGCTTCGACCATCTGGAGGTGCGCTATCCGGGCGCCCCCCGTCCCGCCCTCCGGGATCTCACCCTGGATCTGCAGGCCGGCGTGGTGGGCCTGCTGGGGCCCAACGGCGCTGGCAAGTCCACCCTGCTGAAGGCCCTGCTCGGCCTCCTGACGCCCAGCTCCGGCCGGGGCGAGGTGCTGGGCGTGGCGCTCGGCACCGATGCGGCCGCCCGCCTGCGGGCCCGCATTGGCTACATGCCCGAGTACGATGCCCTCATCGAGGACACGAGCGCCTACCACCAGGTGGCCTTCTGGGGCGAGCTCAGCGGCCTCAGCGCCGAGGGCGCCCGGGATCGCGCCCATGAGGTGCTGCACTTCGTGGGCCTCGACGAGTCCCGCTACCGCCCCGTGAGCGGCTTCTCCACGGGCATGCGCCAGCGCGTGAAGCTGGCCCAGGCCATCGTGCACAGCCCTGAGCTCCTCTTCCTGGACGAGCCCACCAACGGCCTCGACCCCGAAGGACGCCAGCGCATGCTCGACCTCGTGCTGCGAGTCCGCCGCGAGCTGGGCGCCACCGTCATCCTCGCCAGCCACCTGCTCACGGACGTGGAGCGCGTGGCCGATCAGCTCGTCATCCTCGACAAGGGCGAACTCAAGGCCGCGGGCACGGTGGAGAACCTCCGCAAGCTCCTGGCCCGCCGCTATGAACTGCGCTTCCTCGAGCCGCTCACCTCCGAACAGGAGGCCGCCCTGGGTGAGCTGGGCACCGTGCTCGAGGCCCGACAGGGCCGTTACGACCTGGAGCTCGCCGATCTCGACCTCTCCCGCCCCTTCGCCTGGGCCATGGCCCGGGGGGCCACCCTGGTGCAGCTCACGCCGCGCCACGACCGCCTGGACGAAGTACTCATCCGCGCCCTCCAGCCCGCCCTGCAGGGAGCGAACTGATGCCCATCTACGCCCCCACCCTCCCCCCCCGCCCTGAAGGGGACATCCAGATCCGGCCGCTGGCCGTGCTCTTCCGATTCGAGTGGCAGCGCCTCCGCCGCACGAAGCTCGGCCGCTTCTTCGGCTTCATCTTCGTGGGCATGTTCCTCGCGAAGCTGACCTACATCTACGTCCGCTACCTCCTGGAGACCCAGGCGGCGCTGAAGGAGGCCCAGGGCTTCGCCAACAAGATCTTCGCCCAGGGCGCCGAGTTCCAGGCGGGCCTCCTGGATCCCGCCTCCTACCTCCTGTGGTTCCTCGTGGCCATGGTGGGCGGCGGTCTCATCGCCCGGGACACCCTGCACCGCATCCGCCCACTGATGTACGCGCACCCCGTGCGCCCCCGGGACTACCTCCTCGCCAAGCTGGGCTTCGCCACCGCCCTCCCCCTCGCCATCCTCCTGCCCTACGTGCTGGGCCCCTGGCTCATGAGCCTGCTCATCGCAGGCACCAAGGGGCCCGTGTGGGTCTCCCTGCCCCTGCTCCTCATCCCCGCCATCCTCCCCATGAGCCTGCTCATGGGCGCCGTGGCCCTGGGGGCCAGCAGCCTGGCGGGCACTCCCCGCAGCGGCGTAGCCTGGGTGCTGGGCGTGGTGCTGGGCGCCTCCGCGCTGGGCGGCATGCTCCATGGCCTGCTGAGCAGCGCGAGCTTCCAGGCCCTCAACCCCATCTTCCTCTGCCTGGCCTGGCCCCAGCTCTTCTGCGGCGTGGACCACCCCGTCCTCGGCTGGCTGCCCACGATCCTCGGCACCACCGCCCACGTGGTCTTCTGGGTCGAACTGGCCCGCCGCCGCACCCTGCCTTCGGAGGCCGTGCTGTGATCGAACTCATCCGCGCCTCCCTTCGCTACGGCGACATCCTCGGCCTCTCGCCCACCTCGTTCCGCCTGCCCGAGGGCGGCGGCATCACCGGCCTCCTGGGCCCCAACGGCGCCGGCAAGTCCACCCTCATCCAGCTGCTTTCCGGACTCCTGCCCCCCAGCGGCGGCGAAGTGAACGTGGCGGGTGGGGCCCCCTTCCGCAATCCCGACGTGCTCCGGCACATCGGCCTCGTACCCGAAGGTGACCGTCTCCCCGTGGGCCTCAAGGGGCGCGGCTGGCTGCGCATGATGGGTGAGCTCTCGGGGCTCTCCGGCGCCGACCTCGACGCCGCCGTGACGCGCACCCTCCAACGCGTGGACATGACGGAGCGGGCCGACCTCCCCTTCCAGTCCATGAGCAAGGGCATGCGCCAGCGCATGCGCCTCGCCCAGGCCCTGCTCATCGATCCGAAGGTGCTCATCCTCGACGAGCCCTTCAACGGCCTCGATCCCCAGGGCCGCCTGAGCCTCATGGCCCTGCTGCGGGATCTCGCCGACGCCGGCACCCGCATCCTCGTCTCCAGCCACATCCTCGGCGAAGTGGCCCAGCTCACCGACCATATCCTGCTCCTGTTCCGCGGCCGCCTCCTGGCCGAGGGCACCGTGGGCGAGATCCGGGCCCTGCTGGATCGCCACCCCGTGGAACTCCGCATCAAGGGATCCGGCCTCGACCGAGTGGCCCACTGGTCCGTGGCCCAGCCGGAACTGGCCGGCCTCCGCATGGAAGAGGAGGGCCTCGTGCTCTCCGTGCGCAGCCCCCACGACTTCCTCCCTCGCTTCCAGGCGGAAGTGGCTGCGGGCCGCCTCCCCGTGGCCAGCCTGGATCCCCTGGACCTGAACCTGGACGCCGTCTTCCAGTACCTCACCAAGGACAACGCGTGATGCCCACCCCTCCGAACGCCCTCACCACCGTGAAGGCCGTCGCCAAGGGCACGGCCCCCCTCGTCCTCAAGGCCCGCGGCTGGGTGCTCGCCGCCCTGGTGCTGGTCCCCGTCCTCGGCGCCATCCTCGTGGCCATGATCATCGCCGCCCAAGGCGAAGGGCGTGCCTTCATGGGCTCCCGCATCGGCCTCGTGATCTTCCACAGCGTGCTCGTGCAGTACATGGTCCCCATCATGGCCCTCGTGGCCGCGGGCGCCGGCATCCGGGAGGACATGGAGCAGCGCACGTTACCCCTCATGCTCACGCGCCCCGCCCCTGTGCAGGCCCTGCCCCTGGGCAAGGCCCTGCCCTGGTTCCTCTGGGGCTCCCTGTGGCTCCTGATCGGCACCGCGACCCTGCAGGTGCTGGGCGGTGACTTCAGCTCCCTCCTCGGCCGCATGGCGGCCCTCGTGGGGATCTGGTGGGCGGAACTGGCCTTCGTCACCTGCTTCGGCCTCGCCTTCAAGAAGGGCACCCTCTGGGCGGCCCTCTGGCTCTTCATCTGGGAGAGCCTCCTGGATGTCTTCCCCGCCACCATGCAGCGCCTCACCTTCACCCACTACGCCAACAGCCTCGCCGGCAGCCGCTACACCGCCTCCAAGGCCCATGACCTCCTGGCCCAGACCCAGGTGGACACCCCCGTCCTGCTCGCCTTCCTGATCCTCCTCGCCTTCGGTGCCGCCTGCTGGGCCTGGGCCGGCTGGAAGCTGCACCGCATGCCCATCGGGCTGGCCGGAGCCGAGGGCGAGGGCTAACCCGATACCCGCGATAAACTGGCGGGATGCCCGTACCCACCCGCCACCTCACGCCCCAGGGCACCGAGATCCTCATCGAGACGCTGCCGCACCTGCGGAGCGTCTCGATCGGCTTCTGGGTGCGGCGGGGCAGCTGCCACGAGACGGCCCAGGAGGAAGGCCTCGCCCACTTCCTGGAGCACACGGTCTTCAAGGGCACGGCCCATTACCCCACGCCGGACGCGGTGGCCGAGGCCACGGAGCGCCTGGGGGGTCACGTGGACGCCTTCACGGGCAAGGAGGTGGCCTGCTTCTACGGCCGTGTGCTCGCCGAGCAGCTGCCGGAGATGGTGAAGCTGCTCGGCGACCTGGTGACCACGCCCACCTTCGACCGCACGGAGCTGGAGCGGGAGCGGGGCGTGATCCTCGAGGAGATCGCCCAGAGCGAGGACACGCCCGACGACTGGGTGAGCGAACTCTTCTACGGTGACTTTTGGAAGGGCGGGCCCCTGGCCCACCCCATCCTGGGGCGACCCGATCAGGTCTCCACCTATGGCTCCGACGAGGCCGCGGCCTTCTTCCGCAACACCTACCGCGCAGACCAGGTGGTCATCAGCGCCGCGGGCCAGGTGACGCCAGAGGTGCTCCTGCCCCTCCTGGAGCCCATCCTCGCGCGCCTGGCGCCGCCCCGACCCCAGGCGGCCGTGGCCCCCAACCGCACGAGCCCCTTCCTGCTCAATGTGAACCGCCGCGACCTGCAACAGGTGAACCTCGTGCTGGGCTTCCCCTCCGTGGGCCACCGCCATGGGGACCGCGCCGCCGTGGGCATCCTCAGCCACGTGCTGGGCGGCGGCATGGCTTCCCGCCTCTTCATGGAGCTGCGCGAGCGCCGCGGCCTCTGCTACCAGGTGGGCAGCTACCACACCCCTTACCTGGACAGTGGTTCCCTCCAGATCAGCGCCTCCTGCGCCCCCGCCCACGCCCGGGAGCTTGTGAGCCGCAGCCTCGCCGAGTGCCTGCGTCTGCGCGAGCACGGCGTCACCGCCGAGGAGCTGGAGCGGGCCAAGCTCCAAGCCCGCACGCAGCTCGTGTTCGGCCAGGAGAGCGCCAGCAGCCGCCAGTTCAGCCTCGCCCACCAGGCCATCCACTGGGGTGAGCTGAAGAGCCTCGACGAGCAGGTGGCTGAGTTGAACGCCGTCACCGAGGCGGACCTCCTCCGCGTGGCCGGCACCTGCCTGGATCCCGCCCAGCTGGGCCTCGCGGCCCTGGGCACGCGGCGCGGCTGCGACATCCGGGACAAGGATCTGGTGGCCTGAGAATCTCTCGGCGGTCACCTTTCAGCTCTCAGCTAAAGGATGGCGCCGACCCATCGAGTGGGTCGGCGCCCTGTCCTGGCCGAGTGCTGATCGCTGAGCGCTGACCGCTCCCTAAGGCCGCACCCAGTGGCAGGTGTACCCGCCGGGGTGCTTCACGAGGTAGTCCTGGTGTTCCTCTTCGGCCTTCCACCAGGGGCCGGCGGCGGTGATCTCGGTGACGAGGGGCTTGGGCCACTTGCCGCTGGCGTCCACCTCGGCCTTCACCTTCTCGGCCATGGCCTTCTGCTCGGGGGAGTGGAAGAAGATGGCGCTGCGGTAGGAGCTGCCCACGTCGTTGCCCTGGCGGTTCAGGGTGGTGGGATCGTGCAGGCGGAAGAAGAACCGGAGGATCGCCTCGTAGCTGGTCTTCGTGGGATCGAACCAGATGTTCACGGCCTCGGCGTGGCCCTCGTGGTTGCGGTAGGTGGCGTGGTCCACGCGCCCGCCGGTGTAGCCCACCTCCGTGCGGAGCACGCCGGGCTGGCTGCGCAGGAGGTCCTGCATGCCCCAGAAGCAGCCGCCGGCCAGGGTGGCCAGCTCCTCATGCACCTCCGGGGCCTTCTTCCCGAAGAGGGGCAGGTAGCGGCCATAGCCCTCGGCCTCCAGATCCTTCACGGGGATGAAGCGCAGGGAGGCGCTGTTGATGCAGTAGCGCAGCCCGCCCTTATCCCGGGGGCCATCGTCGAAGACGTGGCCCAGGTGGCTGTCGGCGTCGCCGCTGCGCACCTCGGTGCGGATCATCCCGTGGGTGACGTCGCGCTTCTCCACCACCTTGGCTTCCGCCACGGGCTTGGTGAAGCTGGGCCAACCGCAGCCGGAGTCGAACTTGTCCTTGGAGGAGAAGAGGGGCTCGCCGCTCACGATGTCGACGTAGAGGCCCTCCTCGTGGTGGTTCCAGAACTCGTTCTGGAAGGGCGGCTCCGTGGCGGCTTCCTGGGTGACGCGGCGCTGCATGGGCGTGAGCTTGGCCAGGGTTTCGGGCTTCGGCTTCTTGGATGGGGTCATGGTCGTGGCTTCCTTTCGCGGGGGATTCGGGGAGGTGGCCTGCCGGACCACGTTCACGAAGGCGAAGAGCCCCGTGCCCGCGACCAGCAGCACGCCCCACCCCCATCGGCTCATGGTCCCCATGGTGCACCTCCCGTTCCCAGCATGGGATGCCCGGGTGGGGCCCGGCGTTCCAAAAACCCGGACGGATTTCACCCCCACTCAGAACTGCAGGGCGTAGGCCACCTTGGCGAAGAGCCCCCGCTCCGTCATGCGCTCCGCGGGGATCCCCTCGGAGGGGTCCCGCTGGCGCTGGCCGGACCAGCCCAGGTAGGCCCCGGTGAAGGCGTTGGGCTGCCAGCCCAGGAGCACCTTGAGGTACTTGTCCGTGCCGTCGGCCTCCAGGCCGTCGTAGCGCACCACGTAGCTCTGGGTCTTCACGTAGACGTGGGCGGGGAGCTGCCAGGTGGCCGTGGCCACCAGCTGCCGGGCGCGGACGAGGCGGGCGCCATCCACCTCGCGCGCCAGCTCGAAGCGCTTGGCGTCGAGGCTGTAGGCCACGGAGCCGAAGCTGCCGCTGGAGCTCAGGCCGGCGGTGCGGTATCGGGCCGGCACCCCGCTGGTGTAGTCGAGGGTGCGCCCCCCGCCCACCGAGGCGCTCACCTGCGCCCAGCTGAGGCGGCGCCACCCCAGGGTGAGCTTGAGGTTCCGGATCGCCACGTTCGGCGCGTCGGGGCGGTCGTCCAGCCAGGTCCGGCCCGCCAGGTCCGCTAACACCCCCAGGCTCCAGCGCCCCAGGAGCTCGGTATAGCTGTCCAGGTTGAGGGCCCGCTCCAGGGGGCGGCCATTCCACCAGGTCAGGTCCCGGACCTTCAGGAAGGCGTTGGTGCGGGCGACGAACCCCTCGTTCCAGTTGTCGTGGAAGCCGCCCCCCACCAGCGTGTTGCGGTAGCCCTGGAGGTCCGTGAAGCCGGAGGCGAGCACGAGGCCGGGGCTGGTGGCCTGGGATACTCCAAAGGCGCTCCAGCGGCGGGAATCCCAGTCCACCTCCACGGAAGTGGCGGAGCCATCCGTGCTGAGCACGGAACCGTCCGACTGCGGCAGGTGCGCCACCCCCCGGAGGCCGCTGGCGACCACGCGCCATTCGGTGCCGATCACCTGGTTGAGGTAGAGGCCGCCACTCTGGCCGCCGCTGCGCTCGGGGCCGCCCAGCAGGAGCTTGTCGGTGCCCAGCACGGAGAAGGCGGAGCCCCGGTCATCCAGGCGGAAGCGCATGGCCGCGGCGGTGTCGCGGGTGGGGAGGTCCGCCACCCCGGCCGCGCCGACATCCTCCAGGAGGCGGCCGCCGGCTACGTCCTTGGCGTGCAGCACCGTCCAGGTGGCGAAGTCCGCGGTACCCGACGCCTTCACGCCGTAGAGGGGATCGGCGATGGCGCGGCTGAAGAACTGGCGCTGGGCCCCCTGCACGCCCAGCAGGTCCATGCCCTCCAGGAAGAAGGGGCGCTTCTCCGGATAGAACACCTTGAAGCGGCTGTTGATCTGGAGGGGGTCCACGTCCGCGTCCACAGCGTTGAAGTCGGGCTTGTAGGTGCCCTCCAGGGTCACGGCCCGGCCGGCATAGCGCAGGTCCAGACCCAGGCGGGTCTCTGTGCGGGCCGGGCCCACGAGCCCTTCCACGCGGCTGGCCGAGGCCGTGGGGATCACGAGGAAGGGCGCCCCGGTGTTGGATTCGGGGGCCCCGGCCACCTTCGCCAACTGGCACTGATCGCACTGGATGTCCCGGCTCACCTTCGGCCACACGATGCCGTAGCGCCGCTCCCGGGGGATGATGCGCAGGATGCGGAAGCCCCACTCGCCGGGATCCCGGCGCAGGCTGGAGTAGGGCACCCGCAGCTTCACGAGGTAGCCCGTGGGGGTGCGCAGGCCCACGGAATCCCACATCAGGTCGTAGCTGTAGTCCTCGCCCGTGGTGTCGGAGATGAGCCCGTCGAACTGGCCCCCCAGGGGCGTCACGAAGAGGCGGATCGAGCCCTGCCCCTTCCCCGTGGGATCCAGGTCGATGCCCACGAAGTCTTGGTCGCCGCTGAAGTCGTCGCGCTTGTGGCGGAAGCCCCGCACGAGGTGGGGCTCGGGATCGTCGGCCTGGATGGCCACATAGAGGGCATCGGGCCCCCAGAGGATGTGGGCGATGGTGGGCCAGCGGTTCGTGCCCTTGTCATCGGGCATGATCATCGTGAACTCCCGGATCACCAGGGCCCCCTCCCAGGTGGAGAGGTCCGCGTCCGCGGCCATGGACGGCGCCTCGGCCTTGCGGGGCACGGCCAGGTGGGGGGGGGAGGGTAGTTCGGAGGCCCGCGCGAGCAGGCAGACGAAGACCAGGAGCAGGGCGCGCACGGAGCCTCCTCGCGACGGAACGGGATCTGCGGGGGCTTACGGGGAGGCTCTACTAATTGTTTAGTAGTTTGTGGAGAAATTCATCGGACGGCGTGCAGCGCCCACCCGAGGAGGCCCGAACCCAGCAGGATCCACGTGGGGTTCAGCTTCGTGCGTCCCAGGAGCCCCGCGCTGGCCAGGGCCAGCAGCAGGGTGCGCCCGTCCACCAGGGCCGCTCGGCCCAGGGGCACGAGCACGGCGGCCATGAGGGCGAGGCTGGCGGCGTTCACCCCATCCAGGAAGGCCCGGGCCCGGGGGGAGGCCTGGAGGCGGCGCAGGAGGCGCCCCGAGAAGGCCACGAACACGAAGGAGGGCAGGAAGATGCCCACCGTGGCGAGCACGGCCCCCTTCCAGCCCTGGATCAGATAGCCCACGAAGGTGGCCGTGGTGAACACGGGGCCCGGCGTGAACTGCCCCACGGCCACCGCGTCCAGCAGCTGCCGCTCCGTGAGCAGGTGGGCCTTCACCACGAACTCGGCCCGGAGGAAGGCCAGCAGCACGTAGCCGCTGCCGTAGAGCACGGAGCCGATCTTGAGGAAGGAGAGGAACACGCCGCCACTGGAGCCCACCGCCGGCAGCCAGGCCAGGGCCGGGAGCTCCCGGGGCCAGCCCTCCTTCACGCCCATGAGCAGCAGCCCCGCGCCCAGGAGGATGGCCAGCTCGGGCAAGCCCAGGGCCACGGCGGCGAGGGACAGGAGGGCCACGATCCAGCGCAGGCGATCCCTCAGCAGGGCCTTCCCGAAGCGGAGGAGGGCCTGGCCCACCACCATGAGCAGGGCGGGCTTGAGGCCGTAGAGCCAGCCCTGGGCCGCGGGCAGGGTGCCATAGCGGGCGTAAGCCCAGGCGAGGCCCCCCACCATGCCCGCCGCGGGCAGGATGAAGGCCGCGCCACCCAGGATGAGCCCCGCCGTGCCCGCCCGGAGCTTCCCCAGGTGGATCGCCATCTCCGTGGAGTTGGGACCGGGGATGAGCTGGGTGAGGCCCAGCAGGTCCAGGAATTCATCCCGCGTGAGCCAACCCCGCTGCTGCACCACCTCCCGCTCCATGAGGGCGAGGTGCGCCACGGGCCCGCCGAAGGCCGTGAAGCCCAGGCGCAGGAAGAGCAGGACCACTTCCTTCAGGGGGCTCATCGGGCTTCCTTCAGGCGGCGCACGGCCTCCCGGATCTCCCTGGGGGCCAGGGCCGCGAAGCCCAGGCGCAGGAAGGGGATCTTCCGACCACGGAAGTCGAAACGGCGCCCGGGCATCACGAGCACGCCCGCGGCCAGGGCCCGGGCGGCCCAGGCGGCCGGATCCAGCCCCCGGGCGGTGTGGGCCCAGAGGCTGAGGCCGCCGCCCGTGGGCACCACGTCTAGACTCTCCGGCAGGTGGTGCGCCAGGGCCTCCAGCAGCGCCTCCCGCCGCTCCCCGTACATCCGCCGCATCTTGCGGGCGTGCCGCTGCAGCAGGCCATCCTCGATGAACTCCGCCACGGCCCCCTCCATCACCCGGTTCCCGTGCAGATCCGTCCTCCGCCGCTGGGCCGCAAGGGCCTCCACCAGCGCCTTCGGCCCCGCCACCCAGCCCAGCCGCAGCCCCGGGGCGAGGATCTTGGAAAGGGTGCCCATGTAGACCACCACCCCGCCCGTGTCGCCGCTGGCCAGGGGCAGCACGGGACGGCCCTCGAAGTGGAACTCGAAATCGTAGTCGTCCTCCAGCAGGGCGATGCGGTGCCGTCGGGCCAGGTCCAGCAGGCGCATCCGCCGCGCCGGGCTGAGGGTCCCGGTGGTGGGGAACTGGTGGTGGGGGGTGAGGTAGATGGCGCGCAGCGGCAGCCGTGCCTCCAGCCCCTCCACCTGGAGGCCCTCCGCATCCACGGGCAAGGGCACCAGCTCCGCCCCCGCGGCCCGCAGGGTCTGCCACACGGGCGGATAGCCGGGATCCTCCACCCCCACGCGATCTCCGGGGCGGAACAGGAGGCGCGCCGCCAGGTCCACCGCCTGGAGGCTGCCCGACGTGATCATCAGCTGGTCGGGGGGGCAGGCCAATCCCCGAACTTCGCTGAGCAACGAGGCCAGGGCGCTCCGCAGCCGGGGTTCCCCCAGCGGGGAGCCATAGTCGAGCAGCGTGGGCCGGGCCTTCAATGCGCGCCGGAGGGCCCGGCCCAGCTCATCCACGGGGATCAGCCGCGGGTCGGGCAGCCCGCCGGCGAGGTCCAGCCCCTTCCATCCAGCCGGCGCAAGTTCCGGCATGGGCTCGGGCGCCACCAGGTCGAAGCCCAGCCCGGACTTCGGCAGCCGCTCCACCCCGGGGGCGGTAGGCAGGTCCCGGGCCACGCGGGTGACCCGCGCCTCCGCCTCGATCCAGCCCTCCGCTTCCAGCTCCCGCAGGGCCGCCAGCACGGTGTTGCGGTGCACCCCCAGCTCCTCTGCCAAGGTGCGGGAACCCGGCAGGGCATCCCCGGGCCGCAGGCGCCCGCGCCGCACGTCCCCGGCAATGCCGCGGGCGATCTGCAGGAAGAGGGGCTCGGTGGCCCCCGGCTCCAGGGCTAGGGGGAAGGTCCAGGGACGCACCATACGACCGTAGCAGCGCGGAAGGAGGATAGGACGGGATGGGTTGAATAGCCCATCGCCGCCCGAAGGGCGAGGGCGTGAGCCCGAATCATGGTCTAGTCAGTATTTTTAAATTGGACCTTTTTGCTAGACCATCCTCATCCGATCCTCCAACCAGACCTGATGGCCCCTGGAGATTCCGATGACGACGTCCCTCACCTCCGCCCCCCTCGACACGGCCCTGCTCCCTTGGGTCCCCCTGAACCCGGGCATCGCCTTCAAGCCCCTGGCCTACTTCCCCGACAACGCGGGCTGGCAGCTGCTCCTCAGGGTCGAGCCCGGCACCGTGATCCCCCTCCACCGCCACACGGGCGAGGTGCATGCCTTCAACCTCGCCGGCCACCGGCGCCTGGACACGGGCGAGGTGGTGGGTCCGGGCATGTACGTGTTCGAACCCGCCGGCAACGTGGACACGTGGCAGGCCATCGGGGATGAACCCTGCATCATCCACATCGAGGTGCGGGGCCGGAACGAGTACCTGGACGAGGCGGGTCACCTGCTGCACGTGGCGGACGCCGAAGGCTCCCGCCGCAGCTACCTGCAGTGGTGCGAGGCCCAGGGCGAGCCCGTCCACCCGGCCTTCCGGGTGGGCGCGTGAGCCCGCGCCTCCCGATGAACCACCTGGACCGCTGGGCACCCCCCTTCGCGCGGCTGGCCCTGGGGGCCGCCTTCCTCTCCGCGGTGGCCTCCCGCTTCGGGCTCTGGCAGGGGCGTTTCGACCTGGGCCGCTTCCGGGCCTTCATCCAGTACACGGGGGAGGTGAACGCCTTCCTGCCCGCCGCCCTCCACCCCGCCCTCGCCTGGGCGGCCACGGCGGCGGAGCTCTCCCTCGGGATCGCCCTGATCGCGACGCCCCGCCCCCGGAAAGCCGCCTTCGGCAGCGCCCTCCTGCTGGCCCTGTTCGGGGCGGCCATGGCCATTTCCCAGGGGATCAAATCCCCCCTTGACTATTCCGTGTTCAGCGCCTCCGCGGCGGCCCTCCTCCTGGGCCTCCACACGCCTAAGATCTAACTTCCCGGAGCCCCCCATGCGCCTCTCGAAGCCCCATCCCGAACTCGCCCCGGATCCCTACCAGATCCTCCTGCAGATGGTCCGCTACACCCGGACCTGCGGCCTGGAGCATGGCCTCCTCCACCTGGTGGAGATGCGCGTGTCCCAGCTCAACGGTTGCGCCTTCTGCCTGGACATGCACACCACCGACGCCCTGAGGGCGGGCGAGGATCCCCGCCGCCTGGCGCTCGTGGCCGCCTGGCGAGATGCGCCCTGTTTCACGCCGCGGGAGCGCGCCGCCTTCGCCTGGGCCGAGGCCCTCACGGAGCTGGGGCGCGAAGCCATCTCCCCGGAGCTTGTGGCCGCGACCCGCGTCCACTTCGATGAGAAGGCCCTGGTGGACCTCACCCACGTCATCGCGCTGATGAACACGTGGAACCGCCTGGGGGTCGCCTTCCACCCCGCCCTGCCCCCCTTTGAGGTAACCCCATGAGCCCCTTCCGCATCTCGCCCCACCACGTCCCCGCCCTGGAGGCCATCCGGGCCCTCTACGCCGCGTCCCCGCTGCGTCGGCCCATCGATGATCCGGCCCGCCTGCGGATGATGTTCGACCACGCCAACGTCGTCCACAGCGCCTGGGACGGGGAGCGCCTCGTGGGCCTGCTCCGCGGGTGGACCGACGGCGCCTTCGACGGCTACGTCTGCGACCTCGCCGTGCACCCGGACTACCAGAAGGCGGGCGTGGGCAAGGCCCTCATGGCCCCCCTTTTCCCGGAATACCCCCTGGTGCGCTGGGTGCTGCTCGCCTCGCCCTTGGCCGAGGGCTACTACGGCCACGTGGGGTGGGAGCCCCTCCAGAACGCCTGGGTTCAGTCCCACCCGGAGCGACCTGCCACCCCCACCTATGAGGCCTTCCAAGCCCAGTTCGCCGACCTCGCCGCCCGGGCCTGAGCCTCCTGCGGGTGGACATGGCTCCCGGTACCCTGGAGCCATGTCCACCCGCGCCCTCCTCCCCCTGGTCCTCCTCGCCTCAGCAAGCCTGGCGGCCGCACCCAAAGTCTCCGCCTTCCACGCGATGCTGGAGCGCTACTCCGCCGAGTACATCCGCCTCTTCCCCATCGAGGCGGCCATCAACGGCGACAGCGATCCCAGCGTGCAGGCCCTCTGGCCCAATGACCTCACGCCCGAGTTCCGAGCCCAGGTGGTGGCGATGTGCCGGAAATATCAGGCGGAGCTGGCGCGCATCGACCGCACGCAGCTGTCGACCACCGACCGCTTGAGCTATGAGAGCCTCGCCTGGAACCTCCGCCTCCGGGAGGAGGCCACCCGCCAGAACCTGCACCTGCTGCCCGTGAACCAGTTCAGCTGCGCCACCCTCACCTTCGCGCAGATGGGCTCCGGGGCCTTCATCCACCCGTTCAAAACGCCCCAGGACTACCGCGACTTCCTGAGCCGGGCCAAGGGGTTCAGCGCCTGGGTGGACAGCGCCATCGCCAACATGCGGGAGGGCATCGCCAAGGGCGTGGTGCAGCCCCGCATCCTCATGGAGCGCGTGCTGAACCAGCTCGCGGACCTCCAGAAGGGCGAAGCCGAGGGCAACATCCTCTTCGACCCGCTGAAGAAGCTCCCCGCGAACCTGGACGCGGCCGCCCAGGCGAAGCTGGCGGAGGAATACCGGGCCGGCCTGAACGCCGTGGCCCTGCCCGCCTACGCCCGCCTCCACGCCTTCATCCGCGACGAGTACCTGACCAAGTGCGGCACCCACAGCGGCCTGGGGGCCCTGCCCGGCGGCCCCGAGGCCTACCGCTACCTGGTGCGCCTGCAGACCACCACGGACAGGACCCCGGAGCAGATCCACGCCCTCGGCCTCGCCGAGGTGGCCCGCATCCAGGGCGAGATGGAGGCCGTGAAGGTCCAGGTGGGCTTCCAGGGCACCCTCCCGCAGTTCCTGGCTCACGTGGCCACGGATCCGAAGTTCGCACCCTTCAAGACGGAGCAGGAGGTCCTCGACGGCTACCGTGCGCTGGAGCGGCGGGTGATGGCCCGGATCCCGAAGCTCTTCGGCCAGGTGCCCAAGACCCCCTTCGAGATCCGGGCCACCGAGCCCTTCCGCGCCGCCACCGCCTCCGCCGAGTACATCGCCGGCGCGGCGGATGGATCCCGCCCGGGCACCTTCTACGTGCCCATCGTGGATGCCACCCGGATCCGCACCCCCCGCATGGGCTCCCTCTTCCTCCACGAGGCCATCCCCGGCCACCACTTCCAGCTCTCCCTGGCCATGGAGAACCAAGCCCTGCCCCGCTTCCGCCGCACGGACGGCTCCAATGCCTTCGTGGAGGGCTGGGCCCTCTACTGCGAGCGCCTGGGCGATGAGCTCGGCATCTACGACGACCCCTATCAGACCTTCGGCATGCTGCTCGCCGACATGCACCGCGCGATCCGCCTCGTGGTGGACACGGGCCTCCACGCCAAGGGCTGGACCCGGGAGCAGGCCCTGGCCTACGCTGCCGGCCTGGAGGGAGGATCCCCCGAGGCCCAGATCCCCGAGATCGAACGCTACATGGCCAACCCAGGCCAGGCCCTGGGCTACAAGATGGGCCAGCTCAAGTTCCGCGAACTCCGCGCCTTTGGGGAGCGCAAGCTCGGCAAGGCCTTCCCCCTGCGGGCCTTCCACGACGAGATCCTGGGCCAGGGGGCCCTCCCCCTGGCGGTGGTGGACGCCCACCTGCGGGAATGGATCCGAGGGAAAGCCCCCAAGGCCCGATAAACTAGAGGGATGGCCGAAACCGTCCTCAACGCCTGGGATCGCCCCGCCCCCGAAAAGGGCGGGAAGCCCTCCGTGTGGTCCCTGCTGCCCGAAGATTTCGAGGCCATGGGCGCCCCGGGCCGGCCCACGCACCTCTTCAACCGGCTCCATCGGGTCCACCTCTGGAAGGAGGGCGCCCCCTGGATCAGCAAGGCCCTGCGCGAGTGGGTGGCCGCGGAGACGGACGCGAGCCTCCCCGAGATCCTGGAGCGGCACCCTTCGGCGGACGGCTCCACCAAGCTCGTGTTGCGCCTCACCGATGGCCACCGCATCGAGGCGGTGCACATGCCCCGCAAGGTGAAGAGCCCCCGGGTGACTTTCTGCATCTCCAGCCAGGTGGGCTGCGCCATGGGCTGCACCTTCTGCGCCACGGGAGCCATGGGCATCCTCCGCAACCTCACGGCCGGTGAGATCGTGGGTCAGGTCATCGCCCTCATGAAGGACCTGGGGCCGGCCCACGGCGAGCAGGTGACGCTGGTGTTCATGGGCATGGGCGAGCCCCTGCACAACCTCGACCACGTGCACCGCGCCATCCGCGTGCTGGGCGAGCTCGAGGGCCTGGGCCTCTCCGCGCGCCGCATCACCATCTCCACCTCCGGCCTCGTGAGCGGCATCGAGAAGCTGTCCAAGCTCAGCCCCCGCCCTTTGCTGGCCCTGAGCCTCAACGCCACCCATGACGAGGCGCGCAGCGCCACCATGCCCGTGAACAAGGTGTGGAACCTGGCCCGGCTGCGGCAGGCCCTGGAGGCCTGGGGGCTGCACCGGGGCGAGAAGTTCACCTTTGAATACGTCCTCCTGGCCGGAGTGAATGACACCCCCGAGGACGCCCAGCGCCTGGGCGACTGGCTGGGCGACCTCAAGCGCGGCCACAACGTGAACCTCATCCCCATGAATGAGCACGACCACGCGACCTTCCGGGAGCCCGAGGAGGCCCGCATCCAGGCCTTCAGCGACCACCTCAAGGCCCAGGGCTGCTTCGTCACCGTGCGGCGCAGCCGGGGTCGCGACGTCCGGGCCGCCTGCGGTCAGCTCGTGAAGGACAAGCCCTCCCCCCTCCCGAAGGCCTGAGCCCATGCACATCCCCATCCATCAGCTCCCCCACGCCCAGGGCCTCGACCTGCCGGCCTTCGCCACGCCTCACAGCGCGGGCATGGACCTGCGGGCGGCCGTGCCCGAAGGCGAGACCTGGACCCTGGCCCCCGGCGAACGGCGGCTGGTCCCGACGGGGCTCGTGATGGCCCTGCCCGAGGGCTTCGAAGCCCAGATCCGGCCGCGATCCGGCCTGGCCCTCAAGCACGGGGTCACCGTCCTCAACAGCCCAGGCACCATCGACGCGGATTACCGGGGCGAGGTGCAGGTGCTGCTCCTCAACCTGGGCCAGGTGCCCTTCGACCTGGTGCGCGGGGAGCGCATCGCCCAGATGCTCGTGGCTCCGGTGGTGACCTGGTCCTGGCGGCCCGAAGCCGACCGGGAGGCCCTGGGTGACACCGCCCGCAGCACGGGCGGATACGGGAGCACGGGCCGGAGCTGACCGGAACGAATAGGGCGCCCGATCGGGCGCCCTATTCGGGAATCGGGGAAGCTCAGGGCTTCTTGGCGGGCGCCGCGGGCTTCTTCTCCGCGGGCTTGGCGGCCGGCGCGGGCTTGCCGGCGGGGGCGGCCTCGGCGCCGTCCAGGCGCTTGGCCACTTCGGCGGTGAAGGCGTTGCCCCAGGTCTCGTCCACCCAGACGAGGGGAGCGTTCTCGGCGGAGAAGATCACCTGGAGCTTCTGCTCCTTGGCGAGGCTGGTGACGACGGGACCGGCCAGGTCGCTCAGGGACTTCATCACGCGCTTCTGCACACCCTGGAATTCCGCCTGGGAATCCTCCTGCAGCTTCTTGAACTCGAATTCGAGGTCGCGCAGCTGCTTCTGGAGCTGCACCTTGCCTTCTTCGCTGATGCTGGTGCTCTGGAGCTGCTGGGTGAGCTTCTGCCCTTCAGCCTGCTTGGCCTGGATCTTGTCCTGGAGCTGCTTCTGCGTGACTTCGAGCTCCGAGTATACCTTGCGGGCCTTCACGCTGGACGTGACGAGGTACTGCATGGAGAACATGGCGAAGCGGGGGGCCTCGGACGTCTGGGCGGAAAGGGCGAGGCTCGCGCAGGCGAGGAGGAGGGTCGTGAGGCGACGCATGGAGACTCCGGGGATTTGGACTTCAGTTTAACGGATGGCGGAAGGGATCAGAAGGTCGTGCCCATGCTGAACTGGAAGTCGTTCCGACCATCCACGTCGAACAGGTAGGGGTTCAGCTTCCGGGACCAGATCAGGCGCATGGGGGCGGGGCTGATGGGCAGGAAGAACCGCAGTTCGAAGCCCGCGCTGCGCCGCAGGGGTTCCGAGAAGACCTTGGTGCCGGGGCCCCAGGCATTACCCATGTCGTAGAAGGTGACGAACCGGAACTGATCCGCGATCTTGAACTGGTACTCGAGGTTGAGGAGGAACTGCTTGTTGCCGCCCACCACGATGGGCCTTCCGTAGGGGTCCAGGTTCACGCTGCCCACCGCGCCGAAGCGATAGCCTCGGATCGTGTTCTCACCGCCGGGGCGGAAGTACTCGTAGGGCATCAGCTCTTCGGTCCCCAGGCGCTTCATGTAGCCGTAGCTGGAGTTGATCGCGAAGATGTGCCGCTCGTCGATGTTGGTGAACTTGGTGGCCTCGAGCATGGTGCGGAGGTAGGGGCGGTCGCCGCCCAGCTGCCAGCCACCGTATTCCAGGCTGAAGGCCAGCTTCCCGCCGGAGGTCGGCTTGAAGGGATGGTTGACCGTGTCGTAGGTGATGCTCGGGGTGATGCTGGACGTCAGCTGGTTCTTGATGTCCTTGTAGTAGTAGTTCTGATTACCGTCGATGTCGATGATCCGGTAGTTGTACCCGAGCCCGAGCGTGGTGAAGGCGGCCCAGCGGTACTGGGGGAACCAGTTGGAGAAGCGGCTGCCCACGCTCAGCCCCAGGCCCTTGGTGGTCTGCCGGTAGGCGTTGTCGACGCCCACGCGGGAGGCATCGTAATCGGTCGCCGAATTGAAGAGGCTGGCACCGAAGCTGTAAGGCAGGTCGAAGACGAAGGGTTCCGTGAAGGAGACGCTGAAGCTCTTCTGGAACTTGCCGCCGTTGTAGCTCACGGCGAGCGTTTCGCCGCCACCCCCCAGGTTGCGGGTGCTGAACGAGGCGCCCACAGAGAAGCCGAACACGGACCCGTAGCCACCCTGGAACAGGATCTCGTTGACCCCGGATTCCTCGCCCTTCACCTTCACGTCCACTTCGGGCTTGTCCGCCACGGGCTGGATGTCCGGTTCGGAATTCTTCACGTCGAAGTAGCTGAGCTGGCTGATGCGCAGCATGGAGTCCTTGAACCCGGACATGCTGAAGTTGTCCCCTTCGCGCATGAGGAGGCTGCGGCGGAGGACCTTGTCCTTGGTGGTGCTGTTGCCCTCGAACTCCAAGTTCCGGAGGGTGTGGACTTCCCCTTCCTTGACCTTGAGGGTGACATCCACCTTCTTGACCCCACCCTCTTCACGCACCTCCAGGACGCGGTCGGAGGACATGCGGATGTAGGCCCGATCCCCGTAGGCCTCCTTGATCTTCTTCTGGGCCTCGGCCACGGCATCCAGGTCGAAGTAGACCTTCTTGCCCGGCGCGGGGGGTTCCAGGGACGGCTTGATGCCGAAGAACTTCTTCACCTTGGAGTGGTTGTCCCGCTTCGCTTCCGCGTACTTGGACTTGTAGAACCAGTCATTGAAGACCTTGCCATCTTCCACCTTGAAGGTGCCTTCGAAGAACTGCTCGCCTTCCAGGATCGGGATCTCCAGGCTGGCCCGGATGTCGTACTTGGGGCTCTTGCCTTCCTTGGCGCGCTTGGCGTTCTTCTTGATCTGCTTGGCGGTGGTGCGGTCCTCCACCGTGATGGTGGGCTTGCCGATGAACACGTCCTTGTAGCCCAGGCGCCAATAGGCCTTTTTGAGGTTCTCCAGATCCTCTTCGAGGTTCTTGTCCACGAGGAGGTCGTGGGTGGTCATCCACGAGAACATCCAGTGCTGGCGGGTCTTCTCCATCATGGCCCGCAGCTTGGCGTCCTTGATGGTCTTGTTGCCCCGGAACTTCACCTTGTAGATGTGGACCTTGCCGCCTTCCTTCACGTCGAAGACGAGCCGGGCCACCCCGGGGCCCATGGGCTCCAGCAGGATGTCCACCACGGGATTGCGGTACCCCTTCTCCGCGGCCAGATCCACGATCTGGTCTTTGATCTTGCGGGCGACCTCGGGATCGTAGATGGTGTCGGCCTTGGCCTCCAGCTTCTTTTCCTTGATCTTGTCCTTCATGGTGGTGACGCCCACCTCGGTGCCGCCCCGATAATCGATCTCCTTGATGATCGGGCGTTCCTTCACGGTGATGATGAGCACCGACCCCTTGGCGGTCTCCTCCACATCCAGCTTCACGTCGTCGAAGGCGTTGCTGGCCCAGAGCCGCTCCAGCATGGCGGTGAAGTCCACGTTCCGGAGGTCGTCGCCGACCTTCACCCCGGCCTTGAAGGCCACAGTCTCAGAGGTCAGCTTCTGGGCGCCCTGCACCTTGATCTCCGAGATGGTTTCGGAGTCCTGGGGCGCTTCCGGAGGCGTCTGCCCCCACATCGGCATGCTCAGTCCCAACCCGGAGAGCAGCATAGCCGCTCGCAGGCCTTCCTTTACCGGGGCCGGAACCCGGCAACCCCATCCCTGTCTTTGCTTCATTCGTGGACCCCAACCAACTGCGATTCCTGGTTGGAGCCTTCCACCAGGGTGGGGACGAGTTTATCGCCCTCCAGATCGA
>DATFAX010000144.1:0-3804 GCA_035254125.1 Holophagaceae bacterium
TGAACGGGTGTCCACGGTCGCCGGGGCGCTTCCATAGTGTAGTCGGACGCCCTCGGCCATGTCTTGATAGGCCCGCTCCAGATATTCGACGGACCGGGCAAGCCCTTCCGGGTCGGCCGTGGCCACCTGGAGGGTCTGGCCAAAGACCTGGACCTCCAGGCGCTTCAGGGAGGTCATCCCAGGGCCTCGAGCATGGCGAGGATGGCTTCCACCTGGCTCCGGACCTCGTCCCGCTCCTTCAGCAGGGCGTCCCGCTCCTCCGTGAGGGCCTCCACTTGGGCCTTGAGTTCCCCGAGGGCGGCGCCCTGGCTGCCCCGGTCCTGCTTCAGCTGGTCCAGCTCCTCCCGGAGCTGGGTGCGCTGCTGCACCAGAGACTGGAGGCGCTGCTCCAGCTGCTTGAGGAGGTCGACGGGGGCGTCCTGGGCGAAGAGGGGGGAGCTCATGGCTCTATGTTAAGCCCGAAGGGCGGCGCCCACGCCTTCCGCCGCGGCCAGGGCCGCGTGGACCCACCCCTCCACCTCCTCGGAAGTGAGGGTGCGCTGGGCGTGCTGGAAGCGGAAGCGGACGAGGAGGGCCTGCTTGCCCGGGGCCATGCCCTTGCCCCGATAGACGTCCACCACGCCGAGGTGCTGGAGTTCCGCGGGGAGCACGCCCCCCATGGCCCGGGCCAGGTCCCCGAAGGGCTTGCCCAGGTCGACCACGAGGGAGAGGTCCCGCTCCACGGCCGGGAAGCGGCTGAACCCCTGGAAGCGGGGGATGATGCGTTCCGCCGGGGCGGCCAGGGCCTCCAGGGCCACCTCCACGCCCAGGAGGCCGTCGCCGAGGTCCTGGATCGGGGCGTCCCCGAACCCCAGGGACAGGGCGATGCCACGGAGGTCCGCCGCCTGGACGGGACGGGCCGCCGTGAGGTGGTCCTCGCCCCCCTTCACGCCCCCCCAGACGATGGCCACGGAGGGCTTGCCCGCCAGGCCGGCCGGGTAAGCGGGGGCGATTTCAAAGAGACGCACCTCCTTCTGGCCCTGGCGGCGGTTGTGGAGGGCCGTCGCCTTGAGGCTCGGGAGCAGGGAGGCCCGCATGACGGAGTACTCGAGGCCCAGGGGGTTCCCCAGGGCCCGTCCCTCGGGCGGATTCGAGGCGCCCGCGAAGGGGGCATCCTCATCGGGGCCGATGAAGCCGTAGGTCACCGTCTGGAAGAAGCCCAGGTGGGCCAGACGCCGGGAGAGGCTCGCCGCCGTTCGGTAGGCCGGGTTCAGGGGCTCGGGGTCCGCATCCACCGCTGGGAGGGAGCTGCTGATGCGGTCGTAGCCGCGCAGGCGGAGCACCTCTTCCGCCAGGTCCTCGGGGAGGGCAAGGTCGTGGCGCCAGGAGGGCGGCGCAGCGGTGAGGGCCGAACCGCCGCGGGAGACGTCGCACCCGAGGCGGGCCAGGAGGTTCTCCGCCTCGGCTGGGTCCACGGCTTCACCGGCGATGCGGTCCAGCTGGGCCAGGGGCAGCGTGATGGCGGCCCCGGAGGGCGGCACTGCGCCCACGGACCAAGCGGCCACCAGGGTGGCGCCGGCCCAGTCCACCAAGCGCTGAGCCAGGAGGTCCCGGGCCACGGCGGCCATGACCGGGTCCGCGCCCCGACCGAAGCGGTGGCTTGCATCCGAGTGGAGGCTGTGGCGTCGGGCCATGGGTCGCACCACCTTGGGATCGAACCAGGCGCTCTCGAGCAGGACCGAGCGCGTGGCCTCGGTGACCTTGGTGGACTCGCCGCCCATAACGCCGGCGAGGGCGATGGGGCCGGAATCGTCGGCGATGAGGAGGTCTTCAGGGGTGAGCTTTCGCTCGATCCCATCCAAGGTCACGAGGGTCTCACCCGCCTTTGCGAACCGCACGACGATCGCGCCGCGCAGCTTGTCCGCGTCGAAGGCGTGCGTGGGGTGGCCGTAGCGGTGCAGCAGTTCGTTGGAGGCGTCCACCGCCGCCAGGCCCTTGGGGGACAGCCCCAGGGCGCGCAGGAAGGCCTGGGCTTCCGCCGGGGTCGCCTGGGTGCCTCCCAAGGTGAGCACGGCGGTGCAGTAAAGCGGACAGGCGAAAGTCTCCAGCCGGATCTCCCGTTGGGGTTCGCCCCCGAAGGCCTGGGGGGCGAGGGACACAAGCTCCACCCCCAGCGCCGCGGCCAGGTCCCGGGCGAGCCCGCGGTGGCTCATGACGTCGGGACGGTTGGCGGTGACATCCACATCGAGGACGGTGTCGCCCTCAAGCTGAGTCACGCCATCAATGGGAAAGCCCAGCATGGGCAGGCGGTCGGTGGCCAGGGCCAGGGAAAGGTCGGCGCGGAGCTCGCGCTTGAGGTGCGACAGGGCGATAAGCATCAGTCGAGGCCTCCCATCTGGGCCAGGAATCTCTGGTCGTTCTCGAAGAAGAGGCGGAGGTCGGGCGACTGGCTCACCATCATGGCGGTGCGCTCCACGCCCATGCCGAAGGCGAAACCGCTCCACACCGTGGGATCGATGCCCGCATGCTCAAGCACCTTGGGGTGGATCAGGCCCGCGCCGAGGATCTCCACCCAGCCGCTGCCCTTGCAGACGCGGCAACCGCTCCCACCGCAGAGAGGGCAGCGCACGTCCATCTCGCAGCCGGGCTCCACGAAGGGGAAGTAGGAGGGGCGGAAGCGCACGTCGGCGCCAGGCCCGAAGAGGGCCTTCATGGCGTAAGCGAGCGTGCCCTTGAGGTGGTGCATGCCCACGCCCTTCGCCACGAGCATGCCCTCCACCTGGTGGAACATGGGACTGTGGGTGGGGTCGATCTCATCTTTGCGGTACACGCGGCCCGGGGCGAGGAAGCGGAGGCCGCCCTTCTCCTCCAGCAGGCTCACGCCGGCGGCGTTCTTAGCGCCGTAGCGCTTCAGCACGCGCACCTGCACGGGGCTGGTGTGGGTGCGCAGGAGCAGGTCGGGGCGGCTGGAGAAGTAGAAGGTGTCGGAGCTGCCGCGGGCGGGGTGGTCCGCCGGAATGTTGAGACCGTCGAAGTTGTGCTCCTCGGTCTCCACCTCGGGGCCCTCTTCCACGTGGTAGCCCAGGGGGCGGAAGGCCTCCACGAGGCGATCCATGAGGCGTTGCAGGGGATGGAGGGCCCCCTGGGCCGGCAGGGGTGGCGGCAGGGTGGTGTCCTCGGCGGGAACAGCCTTCCGGGCCGCCTCCAGCTCGGTTTGGCGGGCCTTGAGGGCCTCTTCCCAGGCGCTCTTCAGGGCGTTGACGGCGGCGCCGAGGTCTCGTTTCTGCTCCTTGGGCGCGGTCTTCAGGAGTTCCATCATGCGCGCGGCGGGGCTCCCGTCGCGACCGAGGTAGGCGCCCTTCAGTCGCATCACGGCATCCAGGTCCGCGCAGGCGCCGAGGCGCGCCGCGAAAGCATCGCGGGCTTCCAGGATCTCGGGCGGCAACAACTCCAACTGCGGTTCCATGGGACGCTCCCGGGGATGGGTCCTAAAACACACGAAGGCCGCTTGCGCGGCCTTCGAGCACGTTCGAGATGAGGTCGAATCAGCCCTTGGCCACGGCCACGAGCTTGCTAAACGCCTCGGGATTGCGCACGGCCATGTCGGCCAGGATCTTGCGATCCAGCGTGACGTTGGCCTTCTTCAGACCACCCATGAACTTGCTGTAGGACAGGCCGTTCTGAACGGCGGCGGCGCTGATGCGGACGATCCAGAGCTTGCGGAAGTCACGCTTCCGCACCTTGCGGTCGCGGTAGCTGTACAGCAGGGCCTTCTCGACGGCTTCCTTGGCGGAGCGGTAGAGACGGGACTTGGCGCCGTAGAAG
>DATFAX010000145.1:0-23073 GCA_035254125.1 Holophagaceae bacterium
GTCCTTCTTGGCGCGCTTCATCCGGGCGGGGTTGAGCTGGAAGAACTTGGAGTACTCGCCCTGGCCGGGGATGTAGGCGCCGGTGCCGCGCTCGAACTGGGCGCGGAGCATCATGATGGCGTCCTGCTCGGGGAGCACGGCATCGAAGTCGTGGCTGATCTCGATGCTGGGCCAGGTGGCCTTGAGCTCCTGGGGCACGAGGGTGGGCGGGCCCACGAGGGTGACCTTGGCGCCCATCTTCGTCAGCAGCCACATGTTGGAGCGCACCACGCGGCTGTGGCGGATGTCGCCCACGATGGCGACCTTCAGGCCCTCCAGTTTCCCGAAGCGCTTGCGCAGGGTGTAGGCGTCGAGCAGGGCCTGGGTGGGGTGCTCGTGGGCGCCGTCGCCGGCGTTCACGATGGAGGCCTTCATGTGCCGGCTCAGGAGGGCATGCGCGCCCGGCGCGGAATGTCGCATGACGATGAGGTCCGGGCGCATGGCCTCGAGGTTCATGGCCGTGTCGATGAGGGTCTCGCCCTTGGCGAGGCTGCTCGTGTCGGCGTCGAAGTTGATGATCTCGGCGCTGAGGCGCTTCTGGGCGATCTCGAAGCTGTTGCGGGTGCGGGTGGAGTTCTCGAAGAACAGGTTCACCACGAGCTTCTTTCGGAGGGCGGGCACGATCTTGATGTCGGAGCGCTCGCAGACCTCCTCGAAGGTGCGGGCCTGATCCAGCAGGGCCGTGATGTCCCGGGGCCCCAGGGGCTCGATGCCCAGGAGGTGTTTGTGGGGGAAGACGTAGCGTTCGGGGCTCATGGGATGCCTTTTAGGACCGGATCAACCGCGGGTCTCGAGGAAGACGCCATCTTCCCCATCCAGCTCCTTCACCTTCACGGAGACGCGCTGGGTGGCGGTGACGGCGAGGGTCACGGCCGCGAAATCGGCCTGGATGGGCAGCTCGCGGCCACCGCGATCCACGAGGACGGCGAGGCGCACGGTCTTGGGGCGGCCGTGGTCCAGCAGGGCGTCCAGGGCGGCGCGGATGGTGCGACCCGTGAAGAGCACGTCGTCCACCAGCAGGATGGTGCGGTCCTTGAGGGTGAAGGGGATTTCCGTGGGGCGCACGATGGGCACGCCGATGAGCTCCGTGAGGTCGTCCCGGTAGAGGGTGATGTCCAGGGCTCCCACGGGGATCTCCCGGCCCAAGGCCTTGGAGAGGGCGGCGCCGAGGCGCTCGGCCAGGGGGAGCCCCCGGCTACGGATGCCCAGCAGCACCAGGTTGTCGTCCCCCAGGCGGGCCGCCACGTCCCCGGCCATGCGGTGGAGGGCGCCCTCCATCTGGGCAGGGTCGAGCTGGCAGGGGCCGGTCATGGAGCCTCCGGAAGGGTTAAGGGCTAAGGTCCAGTCTATCAAGCCCCCCGGGGCCCTGTCCCGCTCCGATCCTGGAACCGCAGGGGTTGGGAGGCGGCTCCATTGCGCAGATGGGCAAAAACACCATTTTTCAAGTCCAGCGCTGGGATGGACGATGCCCGGATCGAGGATTCGCATGACCCAGAACCGCCGCAATTACCAGAGAGTCCCGCTCGACGCGTCGGTCAGCTTCCGTGAGCTCAGCTTCCACAAGGCCGGCGAAGCGGAGATGGCCCATTACAAGGACGTTTCGGGGGGAGGCCTCCTCCTGGAGAGCGCCCATGCGGTGCCCCTCGGGGTGCTCCTCAAGCTGGAAATCCGCGTGCCCGGCTGGGGCAAGCACCAGGATCGCTTCGGCTCCGCGGCCGAGAACGATCTCCGCCCCCTGGTGGCCCTCGGCGAGGTGGTGCGGGTCGAAAAGATGGATTCCGGGCACTTTGAGCTCGGAGTGAAGTTCTGCAACGTGTATCCCGATGACCTTGCATCCCTGATGCGATTCGTGGACGCCCTGTCCGCCCAAACCGAAGCCTAAAAGTTCCGCTTTTCCCGGAGGTTCCCTTGAAGATCCTGGTGGTTGACGACTCCTCGACCATGCGTCGCATCATCATCAACACCCTCGGCCGCATCGGCTACAGCGACGTCGTCGAAGCCGAGCACGGCAAGGGCGGCCTCGAGAAGCTGGGCCAGGGCGGCGTGGAGATGATCATCACGGACTGGAACATGCCCGAGATGGATGGGCTGGAGTTCGTGAAGACCGTGCGCGGCCAGAACCCGGGCATCCCCATCCTCATGGTGACCACCAACGCCGCCAAGGAGGACATCGTCGAGGCCCTCCAGGCCGGTGTGAACAACTACGTGGTGAAGCCGTTCACCCCCGAAACCCTCAAGGAAAAGATCGAATCCCTGCTCGGTTGAGCGGGCTCGAATCGCACGCCGCCGGGAGGGATCCATGGACCAGTCCGAGATCGACGCCCTACTCGCCGGTGGCGGGAAGGGCCCCAAGAAGGGCAAGGCGAAAGCCGAGACACCGGCGGCCCCCGTGGCCGCCGCGCCATCCGCGCACCCCGCCCCGGTGACGCCCATCCCCGAGACCGCCCCTCAGCGGGACAAGGGTGGCCACGTCATCGCCGAGATCGACACCGTCACGGCCGTCACCGAACGGGAAAGCAACAAGGTCATGGATCAGCTGGACCAGATCGGCCAGTTGGTGGGCCGGCAGCAACAGCTCATCACCGAGCTGATGAAGCACGCGGGTTCCCAGGATGAGGGCGTGCAGAAGGCCCTCCACGAGATCATGTCGGCCGGAAAGGGGATCCAGGACAAGGTCTTCGATGCCATGGACCTCATGCAGTTCCAGGACATCACGCGGCAGAAGCTGGAGCGCATCGTCAACCACCTGCGCCAGATCCACGACTACATCATCGATCTCCTGGGGACGGGCGAGAAGAGCGAGGCGCGGCAGATGTCCCTGAGCCGCACCATCGCCACCACGGGCACCACGCCGGATGAGAACAAGACCCACGCCGACTCGGTGATCGAGGCGTTCAAGCAACAGCAGAAGAAGGACTGAAGATGTCGGTCGCTGAGTCCCAAGCCAAGCTCGCCAACGATCTGGTGCCCTCGGGCCAGCTCGTCACCTTCGTGCTGGATGGCGTGGAGTTCGGCATCGACATCGACCGCGTGCAGGAGATCACCCCCCGCACCGACATCTGCCCCGTGCCCGGCGCCCCCAGCTTCATCCTGGGCGTCATCAACCTCCGGGGCATGATCATCCCCGTCATCGACAGCCGCCGCCGTTTCCACCTGCCCGAAGCCGAGCCCACCGCCCGCACCCGCATCATCGTGATGGATCTGGCGGGGGAGCCCACGGGCCTCCAGGTGGATGCCGTGAGCGAAGTGGTGCGCCTCGACGATTTCACCCTTCGGGAAACGCCGCCGCTCGTGGCGGGAGTCCAGGCGGAATACCTGGCCGGCATGGTCACCGTGGGCAAGCGGCTCATCACGCTCATCCACTTGGCCAAGCTGCTGGACAGCAGCGAATTTCAGGAGCGCGACGCCCTCCGGGCCGATGCCATGGCCGCTTCCGGCCTCTTCGGCATGGACATGGAAGGGCGGGATGAGGAGATCAGCGAAGATCGCGCCTTCGTCACGTTCTCCCTGGGGGGTGAGAGTTTTGGCATCGCCCTGGAGCAGGTGGAGGAGATCCTCGAGATCCCCGCCGTCACCAAGGTTCCGGACGCGCCCGATTACGTGCTCGGGGTGATCTGCCTCCGGGAGCAGGTGCTGCCCTTGGTGGATCTCACCGCCGTCCTCGCCGTGCAGGGCCTGCAGGAGGAGCGGCAGTCCGAGATGGTGGTGCTCGTCTCCTTCGGGGAGACGGCCATCGGCATCGTGGTGGATCGCATCCAGGAGATCCTGCGCGTCACCCCCGACAAGCTCCTGCCCGCGCCCCAGACCCTGAGCGAGACCGAAGCCGAGCATCTGGAGGGCGTCATCCTCCGGGGAGAGCGGATGGTGGGGCTCCTCAACGTCATGCGCATCATCACGGGCGACGACCAGGCCAAGATCAGCGCCCTGGGCCAAGGCCTGGGCCTGCGCGACAGCAAGGCCATGGAAGTCGAGGAAAAGGAGGACCTGGTGGTCTTCCAGCTGGGCGCCGAGCGCTACGCCATGAAATTGCAGGAAGTCCGCGAGATCATCATGGTGGGCCAGATCACCCCCGTGCCCCGCGCCCCGCAGTTCGTGGAGGGCGTGCTTAACCTCCGCGGCGAAGTGATGCCCGTGGTGGACCTCCGCACCCGGTTCGGACTGGAGCGCCTGGAGCGCAACCGGCTCTCCCGCATCCTGATCTGCTCCATCGGCGGGGTGTACACGGGGCTCGTGGTGGATGCCGTGGACGAGGTCCGACCCGTGGAACGCCGCGCGTTCGAAGATCCCCCGCGCCTCTCCGCCGCGGCGGGCAACCGGTACATCGAAAAGGTCGCCCGGGTGGGCGAAGGGATGATCTTCCTGTTGCAGGTCCGGGACCTGCTCACCGACGCCGAGACCCAGTCCCTTCAGGGGCTCCAGGGCGCATCCCGGAAAGGGTGATCCATGAGCGACTTCGCCCTCGACGATCCCAGTTTCTACGAAGACTTCATCACCGAAGCGCAGGAGCACTTCGAGCAGATCGAATCGAACTTCCTGGCCCTTGAGGAAGCCCCGGGCGATCTGGAATTGCTCAACGCCATCTTCCGCTCCGTTCACACCATCAAGGGGGCCAGTGGCTTCCTGGGGCTCACCAAGGTGCAGAACCTCGCCCACATTGGCGAGAACGTGCTCGATGACCTCCGCAAGGGGCGCATGAAACAGACGGATGAGGTCACGGAGCTGCTCTTCGAGACCACGGACGTGCTCAAAGTGCTCGTCAATGACGTGTCCGTGCGCATCCACAAGAACGGCAAGGCCGAAGATCCCGACACATCGGACCTGATGGCGCGACTCGAAGCCCTCCGGGGGGGCGGTGCCGCCTCCGCGGGGGCCGCGGCCCCCACCCAGGCCGGGACGGTGACCATCGATTGGCCCGCGCCCTTGATGGACCTCTCCGCGGAGGCGAAGGCCGCCGGAGCGAAGGCGGTATCCGCAGGCAAGCAGGCCATGGCCATCCGCTTCGAGCTGGAGCCCTCGATCTATCGCTCCCATTTCAAGCCCTTCTCCGTGTTCCAAATGGTGGAGCTGGTGGGCAAGCTCCTCCACAGTGAGGCCCTCCTGAAGGGTCCCGTGGATCTCCACACCTTCCAGCCCGAGGAATTCCACTTCGACCTGGTGCTCCTGATCGAGCACGCCGAATCCCTGGCGGAGGTGGAGAAGACCTTCAAGCCCCTGTCCACCCACGCCCAAGTGCACTTTTACGAGCTGGGGGCCTCCAAGGGGGAGATCCATGGCGCGCCCCCCGTGGCGGCGGGGCCCACCACGGAACCCGCGCTGGAGGTCGAGGCGGAGGATCGCCGCAAGACCGGCCGCCGGAACAGCGATGAGGCGGGCAAGGGGGGGGCGGAGTCCACGATCCGGGTCAGCCAGTCCAAGCTCGATCACTTCATGAACATCGTGGCGGAGCTGATCATCAGCAAGACGATGATCAACCACCTCATCGAGCGGCTCGGCGCCTCCGCGCTGCCGCCGGACGCCGTGGAGACGACCAAGGAGCTGGCCCATGCCTCCGTCTACCTGGATCGGGTGAGCAAGGACATCCAGGCCTCCGTGCTGGGCATCCGCATGGTGCCCGTGAAGACGGTCTTCTCGAAATTCCCCCGCATGGTGCGCGACCTCGCGAAGGCCAGCGGCAAGAAGATCGACCTGCAGATGATCGGAGAGGACACCGAGATCGACAAGAGCATCATCGAGGAACTCGGCGATCCCATGATCCACCTCATCCGCAACTCCGCGGATCACGGCATCGAGATGCCCGACGTCCGCGCCGGTCGCGGCAAGGCGGAGAACGGCACCGTGGTGCTGCGGGCCCGCCACGAAGGCGACTCGGTGATCGTGGAGATCGAGGACGACGGCAAGGGCATCGATCCGGCCATCATCAAGGGCAAAGCCCTGGAGAAGGGGCTGCTCACCCAGGAGCGCCACGACGCCATGACGGACGACGAGGCCGTGGACCTCATCTTCCTGCCGGGTTTCAGCACTGCCGCCAAAATCACCGACATCAGCGGCCGTGGCGTGGGCATGGATGTGGTGCGCAGCAACGTGCGCAAGCTCAACGGTACGGTGAGCGTGCGCAGCCACGTGGGCAAGGGCAGCATCTTCACCATCAAGCTCCCCCTCACCCTGGCCATCATCGACGCCCTGCTGGTGAAATCCGGCGAGCAGGTCTTCGCCATTCCCGGTACGGCGGTGGAGGAAACGCTCATCATTCCGCCATCGGCCCTCTCGCACCTCACCCGGCGCAAGGCCATCAACCTCCGCGGTGAAGTGCTGGGGGTGAGCGAGCTGAAGGAACTGCTCCGCTTCCAGAGCTCCAACACCGTGTCTGAGGAAGATGGCTACAGCATCGTGGTGATCACGGCCGCGGGCCGGCGCATGGGCATCATCGTGGATGACTTCGTGCGGCGGCAGGAGGTGGTGATCAAGCCCCTCGCCCCCTACCTCGCCAGCCTGCCCGGCATCAGCGGGGCCTCCATCCTTGGGGATGGCGGCGTGGTGCTGATCCTGGATCCCCTCGAGCTGCTGCAGCTGGCGGTGCAGGAGTCCCGATGAGCTTGGCCGCCATCGCCCCGATGGGTGGGGCCCCCGGGGCCTCCGGAGAAGGCCTGCCCCGGAAGTTCATCTCCTTCCTCGTGGCGGGCCGCCCCTACGCGTTGCCCCTCGAACGGGTGGCTGAGATCGTGCCCTGGCGCGAACTGAACAAGCTGCCCCACATGCCCCGGGCCGTGGAGGGGATCCTGGACCTCCGGGGCCGGGTCATCCCCGTCATCAGCCTGCGCACCCGCATGGGGCTGCCCCCGCTGGAGCGCACCCAGGGCACTTTCATCCTCGTGCTGGATCTGGCGGGCCCCCCCGCGGCCGTCCTGGTGGATGGCGTGGAGAGCGTCACCACGGTGCTGCCCGAGCAGCTCATGCCCGGCAGCCGCCTGCTGGCCGGCATGGAGGGCGCCTGGGTCTGCGGCTTCATCCTGCAGGCGGATCGCGTCATCGCGGAACTGGATCCGGCCCTCGTGGCGGCCCTGGGGCCCGTGCGGGGCCGCGGAGCCGAGGCCTTGGCCAGCCTCAGCCTGGAACAGCGCATGGACGAGGGCCTCAAGAACCTGCTGGCCCTGGCCCCCGCCAAGGACACGGGGGATCCCGCCCGCAAGATCATCCCCCAGATCGAGGAGAGCCTGAAGTTCACCGAGCAGGAGATGGACAAGGTGCTCGGAAAGGTGGAGGAGATGCTCGCCTTCACGGACCGCACCTTCCAGCAGATCGTCTACCTCAAGCAGGAGGCCGCCCTGGGTCGCCTCAAGGGGCAGGAATCCAAGATCGCGGAGCTCGAAAAGGCCGGGCAAATGATCCAGGATTCGGTGTTCGAGCTCATCGGCACCGTGCAATTCCAGGACATTTCCCGGCAGAAGCTGGAACGCGTGCTGCACCACCTCCAGGGCATGCAGGGCCTGCTCAAGGCCCGGCTGCGGGACGAGGGGCATCACGAGGCCTGAGGGCCTGCTCCATCGCGGTCCGGGGGGCTTTTAGGGCCCGGTCTGAGGCGAAGTTCCGCCGTCTGGGGCACAATGGAGGATTCCGCTGGAGTACCTGTGGGCGCCCCCCTCGTCGAAATCCGTCATCTGAAGTCCCACCTGGGTGAGACCGTCACCCTCCGGGGCTGGGTCCGCAATGCCCGCACCTCCAAGACCCGCTTCGTGGAGCTGCGCGATGGCAGCGGCTTCGTGCAGTGTGTGGTCGGGGCCAACGATGCCGACGAGGCCAGCTACGAGCTGGCGGGCAAGCTCACCCAGGAGTGCTCCATCACCCTGGAGGGCGAGGTCAAGGCCCACCCCAAGACGGGCGAGCCCGAGATCCTCGTGAAGCAGCTGGCGCTGATCGGCGGGAGCGTGGACTTCCCCATCACGCCGAAGGACCACGGCATCGAGTTCCTGATGGAGAACCGCACCCTCTGGCTGCGCTCCAAGCGCCAGTGGGCCATCATTCGCATCCGCCACACCATTGTGAAGGCCATCCGCGACTTCTTCGATGGCGATGGCTTCACCCTGCTGGACGCGCCCATCCTCACGCCCAGTTCCTGTGAGGGCACCTCGAACCTCTTCGAGACGGATTACTTCCACGAAGGCAGCGCCTTCCTGAGCCAGAGCGGCCAGCTCTACCAGGAGCCCGGCGTGCCGGCCTTCGGCAAGGTGTACTGCTTCGGCCCCACGTTCCGGGCCGAGAAGAGCAAGACCCGACGTCACCTCACGGAGTTCTGGATGGTGGAGCCCGAGATGGCCTTCGCCGGGCTGGACGATGTGATGGTGCTCGGCGAGCGCATGGTGAAGTTCATCCTCCAGCGCGTCCTCGCGGAGAAGCAGGAGGAGTTGGCGATCCTCGAGCGCGACACCGCGCCCTTGGAACTGGCCCTGCGTGAAGGATTCGGCCGGATGAGCTACACCGAGGCCGTGGAGAAGCTGAAGACGCTGGGCTCCGACATCAACTGGGGCGAGGACTTCGGCAATGACGACGAGACCATCCTCATGAACGCCATGGACCGCCCCCTCTGGGTTCACCGCTTCCCCAAGAGCTTCAAGGCCTTCTACATGGAGTACGACCGGGAGAACCCCGAGCTGGCCATGGGCGCGGACCTGCTGGCCCCGGAAGGCTATGGCGAGGTCATCGGCGGTGGCGAGCGCGCCACGAGCCTCGACTACCTCCTCGAACAGATCAAGCATCACGGCCTCGACCAGCGTGACTACGAGTGGTACCTGGACGTGCGCCGCTACGGAAACGTGCAGCACGCCGGTTTCGGCATGGGCCTCGAGCGTGCCGTGGCCTGGATCTGCAAGCTGCCGCATGTCCGGGAGACCATCCCCTATCCGCGCATGATGGGCACCCTGCGGCCCTAGGCCCGCCTCCAGCCTGGGTCCACGCCCGCGGCGCCCTCTGGGCTTGCGGCGGTGGGCGGCAGCCTCGCCGGGGCTGGGCCCGGCTCGACTTGAGCCTGCGGGTACCCCGCGCCGCAGGCTGCCCCGCAGCCTGCTCTGCGACCCGCTACGGCTCAGATCGCATGTCCGGGAGACCATCCCCTACCTGCGCATGAGGCCGAAGCAGGAGCGTAGGCCTACCGTGCCGAAGGTACGGCCCATAGGGCGCGCCCCAGGAAGGGGCGCGTAACGGGCACGTTGCGGCCCTAGGCCCCCCTCCGGCCTGGGTCCACATCCGCGGCGCCCTGGGGGCTTGCGTCTGTGGGCGGCAGCCTCGCCGGGCCATGCCCCGGCTCGACTTGGGCCTGCGGGGGCCCCGCAGAGCAGGCTGCCCCGCAGCCTGCTCTGCGACCCGCTACGGCCCAGATCGCATGTCCGCGAGACCATCCCCCATCCCCGCATGAGGCCGAAGCAGGAGGGTAGGCCTACCGTGCCGAAGGTACGGCCCGTAGGGCGCGCTCCAGGAAGGGGCACGCTTCGGCCCGAGGGCGTTCGGGAGCCTGTGACTTCAGGAGGGCCGCCTGGGGCGGCCCTCTCTCCTTGCGGCGCGATTCCCCTTTGACGCTGCGGGATTGCGGGGGGCCCGGGGGCTGTGATGAAGGTCATTTGCGGATTGAATGGTCCGGATACTCGTTCATACTGCGATGTGTCCCAGGTCAACGAATTCCCGGCCCGGAACGCTGGCCATCCCGCGGTTCCGGGGGGATACTCCCTCCGCCCCCATCCCGCTTCCTGAGGAATCCCGCCGTGAGAGGAAAAATCCCCCTCCTCCCCCTGAGCCTCCTGGCCAGCCTGCTGGTGGGCCTCTTCGTGGGATCGGGGCTCTTCACCTTCATCTCGGCGAAGGGGACGTCCTACCTCTCCAACGACCCCTCGGTGTGCGTGAACTGCCACATCATGCAGGAGCAGTACGACGGGTGGCTGCACGGCTCCCACCACGCGGTGGCCGTGTGCAACGACTGTCACCTGCCCCACGACAACATCGTGATGAAGCTCTACGTGAAGGCCAGCAACGGGTACCACCACGGCAAGGCCTTCACCTTCCAGGACTTCGCGGAGCCCATCCGCATCAAGCCCGGCAACGCCAAGGTGCTGGAGGACAATTGCGTCCGCTGCCACGGCGACCTCACGGGCGAGATCACCGCCCACGGCACCCTGGGGGTGCCCACGGATCCCCTGCGCAAGGCGGATCTCTACGGCTGCGTGCGCTGCCACGGTGACGTGGGCCACGGGCCCCGTCGCTAGCCCCGTCTCCTTGCTTTCCGAATCCCCCGAATCCCGAACCCAGCTGCTGGAGGTGGTCCCATGACCGACAACCAAGCCCCCTTCCTCTCCCGACCCACCGTGCGGATGGGCCTCGTGGCCGCAGGTGCGGCCCTGGCCACGATCCTGGTGATGGCGCTCTACGCCAACGTCTCCAACCGGAAGGCCGAGGCCAAGCAGACCAACCTCAACGTGGTGGGCCTCGACGAGACCACGGTGGACCCGGCCATCTGGGGCAAGAACTTCCCCCGCCAGTACGACGGCTACCTCCGCACCGCCGAGAAGTACTCCACCAAGTACGGCGGCGCCGGCAGCGAGGGCATGCCCCACAGCCGCATCAAGGAGGATCCCCGCCTCGTGGAGATCTTCGATGGCTACGCCTTCGCCATCGACTTCAACCAGCGCCAGGGCCACGCCTACATGCTGGACGACCAGCGCGTGACCAAGCGCGTCACCGAGCGCAAGCAGCCCGGCTCCTGCCTCCACTGTCACGCCTCCAACACCGTCGCCTTCCGCGAGCAGGGCCTGAAGAACGGCGCCCCCGGCCAGCTCACGGAGCCCTTCACCTCCGCCAACGGCCAGGCCCAGCTCATGGCCGGCTTCGAGGCCGTGTGCAAGATGCCCTACGGCGAGGCCACCAAGCTCGTGCAGCACCCCGTCGCCTGCATCGATTGCCACGATCCCAAGAACATGGGCCTGCGCGTGACGAAGCCCGGCTTCATTCGCGGCATCGCCGCCCTGGCCGCCAGCACGGAGCCCGTGCCCCACCTCCCCTCCATCGAGAAGTGGCGCAAGGGCGACAAGGCCACCCCCTACGACGCCAACCGCGACGCCTCCCGCCAGGAACTGCGCTCCATGGTCTGCGGGCAGTGCCACGTGGAGTACTACTGCGGCCCCAAGGTCACCCTCTTCTTCCCCTGGAACAAGGGCCTGAAGGTGGAGCAGATCGAGGCCACCTACGACGAGTACAAGTTCCCCGATGGCCACCGCTTCTTCGACTGGAAGCACGGCAAGACCGGCGCTGAGGTCCTCAAGGCCCAGCACCCCGAGTTCGAGATGTGGAGCCAGGGCATCCACGCCCGCTCCGGCGTGTCCTGCGCCGACTGCCACATGCCCTACGTCCGGGAAGGTGCGCTCAAGATCAGCGACCACCACGTGAAGAGCCCCCTGCTGAACATCTCCCGGGCCTGCCAGACCTGCCACCGCTTCCCCGAGGAGGAGATGAAGGCCCGCGTGGCCGCCATCCAGGACCGCACCAAGGCCCTCATGGATCGCGCGGAGGATGCCGTCGTGGCCCTGATCAAGGACCTCGAGGCCGCCAAGAAGGCGGGCGTCGACGAAGCGAAGCTGGCGCCGATCTTCGAGTTCCAGCGCAAGGCCCAGTGGCGCACGGACTTCGTGAACGCCGAGAACTCCATGGGCTTCCACGCCCCCCAGGAAGCCGCCCGCATCCTGGCCGAGGCCATCGACTACGGCCGGCAGGGCCAGCTCGCCCTGAAGGCCCTCCTGGAGGGCGGGAAGCTCGCCTCCGCGAAGCCCCGGAAGTAGCCTCCCTGCCTGAATCCCGCGGGCCCCTTCCTCCGGGACGGGGCCCGCAGCCTGTCTGGGGCGGAACCAGGGGCCAATGCTCGGAGCCGTAGATGCCCGGAACCCCTTAAACTCGAGGATCGAGGCCCGGATGCGGCGGGGCGACCCCGCGGGGGCCTCAGCCTCGAAAGGTCCCGATCGCCATGCAGCCCGATTCCGTGGATTCCCAGACCGCTCCCCTGGAGGCCCCTGCCGGCTCCCGCGCCAAATGGGGCTGGGCCCTGGCCGGGGCCGCCGTGCTGTTCTTCGGCTACCGGGCCTTCGGCGCCAAGGGCGGGGCAGGGGAGACCAAGGGCGGGCGGGGCATCCCCGTGACCGTGGTCGCCGCCCGCAAGGCCGACATGCCCGTGGCCCTCTCGGGCCTGGGCTCGGTGACCCCATTGAGCACCGCCGTGGTCCGCAGCCGGGTGGATGGCCAGATCGTCAAGCTCCCCTTCCGGGAAGGGCAGCTCGTCCATGAAGGGGAGGTGCTGGCGGAGATCGACCCACGCCCCTTCCAGATCCAGCTCATGCAGGCGGAAGGCCAGCGGGCCAAGGACGAGGCCTCCCTCAAGAACGCCCTCATGGACCTCCGCCGCATCGAGTCCCTGGTGAAGCAGGGCATCCTGCCCCAGCAGCAGCTCGACGCCCAGACCGCCGTGGTGAACCAGTTCGAGGGCGCCGTGAAGAGCGACCAGGGCACCGTGGAGAACGCCAAGCTGAACCTTGTGTACAGCCGGGTCACGGCCCCCATTTCCGGCCGCGTGGGCCTGCGGGCGGTGGACCTGGGCAACACCGTGCGGGCCAGCGATCCCAACGGGCTGGTCACCATCACCCAGACCCAGCCCATCTCCGTGGTGTTCACGCTGCCGGCGGATCAGGTGGCCCAGGTGCAGCGCGTCATGCAGGGGGGGCGGAAGCTCTCCGTGGAGGCCTTCGACCGCGACATGACCTCGCGGCTCGCCGCCGGCGGCCTGGAGGCCCTGGACAACCAGATCGACGCCGCCACGGGCACCGTGAAGCTGCGGGCCCTCTTCCCCAACACGGATGGCGCCCTCTTCCCCAACCAGTTCGTGAACGCCCGCCTGTTGGTGGATGTCCTCAAGGATGCCGTGGTGGTCCCCACCGCCGCCCTCCAGCGCAGCCCTGAGGGGATGTACGTCTACGTCGTGAAGGCCGAGGGGGTGGTGGAACTCCGCAACGTGACCGTGCAAGCCACATCTGGGGAGGACACCGCCGTGGCCAAGGGCGTGACCCCGGGTGAGCTGGTGGTCATCGACGGGGTGGACAAGCTCAAGCCCGGTGCCAAGGTGGTCCCCAGCCAGCTGGGAGGCGGCACCCAGAAGAAGGGCGGGGCGTGAACCTCTCCCGCCCCTTCATCCTCCGGCCCATCGCCACCTCGCTGCTGATGGTGGGCCTGCTCATCATGGGCATCATCGCCTTCCGGCAGCTGCCCGTGTCGGCCCTGCCCCAGGTGGATTACCCCACCATCCAGGTGCTCACCTTCTATCCGGGGGCCAACCCCGAGGTCATGGCCTCCGCCGTGACGGCGCCCCTGGAGCGCCAGTTCGGCCAGCTCCCGGGCCTCAACCAGATGTCCTCCTCCAGCTCCGACGGCAGCAGCCTCATCACGCTGCAGTTCAACCTGGATCTCAACATCGACGTGGCCGAGCAGCAGGTGCAGGCCTCCATCAACGCAGCGGGCACCTTCCTGCCGCCGGATCTGCCCAATCCCCCCATCTACAGCAAGACGAACCCCGCCGACGCCCCCATCCTCACCCTGGCGCTGACCTCGGACACCCTGCCCCTGGCGAAGGTGGAGGATCTGGCGGACACCCGCCTCGCCCAGAAGATCTCCCAGCTGCCCGGCGTGGGCCTCGTGAGCATCGGCGGTGGCCAGAAACCCGCCGTGCGCATCCAGGCGAACCCCGCGGCCCTGGCGTCCCACGGACTCACGCTGGACGACATCCGGCTGGCGGTGGGGCAGGCGAACGTGAACCGGGCCAAGGGCAACTTCGACGGCCGGTTCCAGTCCTACGCCATCGGCGCCAATGACCAGCTGCAGTCCGGCGACGAGTACAAGCCGCTCATCATCGCCTACCGGAATGGCGCGCCCATCCGGCTTTCGGACGTGGCCACCATCCTGGATGGCGCCGAGAACACCAAGCAGGCCGCCTGGATCGGGCACGGCGAGTCCGGCGCCGCGATTCCCTCCGTCCAGATCGGCCCCCAGGTGGTGCCCGCCGTGGTGCTGAACATCCAGCGCCAGCCGGGTGCGAACATCATCGCCGTGGTGGATCGGGTGAAGGCCCTGCTGCCCCAGCTGCAGGCCAGCCTGCCCAGCTCCGTGAAGCTGCAGGTGCTCACGGACCGCACCACCACCATCCGAGCTTCCGTGGAAGACGTGGAGTTCGAGCTCATCCTCACCATCGGCCTCGTGGTGATGGTGATCTTCCTCTTCCTGCGCACCCTCTCGGCCACCATCATCCCCAGCGTGGCCGTGCCCCTGTCGCTGGTGGGCACCTTCGGCGTCATGTACCTCCTGGGGTACAGCCTCAACAACCTCACGCTCATGGCCCTCACCATCTCCACGGGGTTCGTGGTGGACGACGCCATCGTGATGATCGAGAACATCATGCGGTACATCGAGGAGGGCGTGCCCCCCCTCGAGGCCGCCCTGAAGGGGTCGGGGCAGATCGGCTTCACCATCCTCTCGCTCACGGTCTCCCTCATCGCGGTGCTGATCCCGCTCCTCTTCATGGGCGACATCGTGGGGCGGCTCTTCCGGGAGTTCGCCGTCACGCTCAGCGTCACCATCCTCGTCTCGGCGGTGGTGTCCCTCACGCTCACGCCCATGATGTGCGCCTTCCTGCTCAAGGCCCACGTGCCCGGGCAGGTGGCGCACCACAGCCGCTTCATCCAGGCTTCCGAGCGCATCTTCGACCGCACCCTCGCCTTCTACGACCGCACCCTGCAGTGGGTGCTCCAGCGCCAGAAGGCCACGCTCTACGTGGCCGGGGCCACCCTCCTGGCCACGGTGCTGCTCTACGTGTGGGTGCCCAAGGGCTTCTTCCCCGTGCAGGACACGGGGGTGCTGCTGGGCGTCTCCGAGGCCCCGGAGACCGCCTCCTTCCAGGCCATGTCCGAGCGGCAGCAGGCCCTGGCCAGGGTGATCCTGGAGGATCCCGCCGTGGAGAGCCTCAGCTCCTTCATCGGCGTGGATGGCACCAACGCCACCCTGAACAGCGGCCGCATCCAGATCAACCTCAAGCCCCTGGAGGAACGGGGGCTCAGCGCCGGGGAGGTGATCCGCCGCCTCCGGCCGGAATTGGCCAAGGTCTCGGGGATCCAGCTCTTCCTCCAGCCCGTGCAGGACCTCACGGTGGAGGATCGGGTCAGCCGCACCCAGTACCAGATGAGCCTGCAGGACGCGAACAGCGCCGAGCTCAACCAGTGGGTGCCCAAGTTCGTGGACCGCCTGCGGGCCTGCCCTGAACTGCGGGACGTGGCCAGCGACCTGCAGAACGGCGGCCTCCAGGCCAAGGTGGTCATCGACCGGGCCTCCGCCTCCCGGCTGGGCATCACGCCCCAGATGGTGGACGACGCGCTCTACAACGCCTTCGGACAGCGCCAGATCTCCACCATCTTCACCCAGCTGAATCAGTACCACGTGGTGTTGGAGGTGCCGCCCACCTTCCAGCAGCATCCCGAGAACCTGCAGTCCATCTACTTCAAGTCCACCACGGGGAAGCCCGTGCCCCTGGGCGCCTTCGCCCGGGTGGAGACTGGGCCCGCCCCGCTCGTGATCAACCATCAAGGCCAGTTCCCCGCCGCCACGGTCTCCTTCAACCTGGCCCGGGGCGTGAGCCTGGGCGAGGCCGTGAAGGCCATCGACGCAGTGAAGCAGGAGATGGACCTCCCCCCCAGCATCCGCTCCGAGTTCATCGGCACGGCCCGGGCCTTCCAGGCCTCCCTCACCAACGCACCCCTGCTGATCCTCGCGGCCCTCGTCACCGTCTACATCCTGCTGGGCGTCCTCTACGAGAGCACCATCCACCCCGTGACCATCCTCAGCACCCTGCCTTCGGCGGGCGTGGGCGCCATCCTGGCCCTGGTGGTGTGCCGCACCGATTTCAGCGTCATCGCGCTGATCGGCATCATCCTGCTCATCGGCATCGTGAAGAAGAACGGCATCATGATGATCGACTTCGCCCTGGAGGCGGAGCGGCAGGACGGGAAGGGGCCCGAGGAGGCCATCTACCAGGCCTGCCTCCTTCGCTTCCGGCCCATCATGATGACCACCATGGCGGCCCTCTTCGGCGGCATCCCCCTGGCCCTGGGCACGGGCATCGGCAGCGAGCTGCGGCGTCCCCTGGGCATCACCATGGTGGGGGGCCTGATCCTCAGCCAGGCCCTCACGCTCTACACCACGCCGGTGATCTACCTCGCCTTTGACCGCCTGGCGCGACGGTGGCGGAAGGCCGCCGCGTCGGAGGCCCTTCCCGAGCCCCGGCCCACCGAGGCCCCATGAGCCTCTCCGCCCCCTTCATCCGCCGACCGGTGGCCACCACGCTGATGTCCGTGGCCCTGGCCCTGGCGGGCACCCTGGCCTACCGCTTCCTGCCGGTGTCGCCGCTGCCCCAGGTGGAGTTCCCCACCATCCAGGTGCAGGCGGGATTGCCGGGCGCCAGTCCCGAGACCATGGCCTCCTCCGTGGCCACGCCCCTGGAGCGCCAGTTCTCGCGCATCGCCGGGGTGACGGAGATGACCTCCGTCAGCAGCCTGGGCTCCACCAACGTCACCCTGCAGTTCGACCTGGACCGCAACGTGGATGCGGCGGGCCGCGATGTGCAGGCGGCCATCAATGCGGCCCGGGGGCAGCTGCCCGCCAGTCTGCCCAGCAACCCCAGCTACCGCAAGGTGAACCCCGCGGATGCGCCCATCATGCTCATGGCCCTCTCCTCGCAGCTGGTGGAGCGGAGCCGGCTGTACGACCTGGCCTCCAGCATCCTGCAGCAGAAGCTGGCCCAGGTCTCGGGCGTGGGGCAGGTGGTGGTGGGCGGGGGCGCCTTGCCGGCGGTGCGGGTGGAGGTGAATCCGGGGGACCTGAACGCCAAGGGCGTCGCCCTGGAGGACATCCGGTCCGCCCTGGTCACGGCCAACGTGAACAAGCCCAAGGGCAGCCTGGCCAACGGCTCGACCACCTGGAGCGTCCAGGCCACGGACCAGCTCTTCTCGGCCAAGGACTACATGCCCCTCGTCGTCTCCTACCGGAAGGGCGCGGCCCTGCGGCTGGGGGACGTGGCCAAGGTCACCGACGGCCTGGAGAACGTGCAGGCCAGCGGGTTGGCCAACGGCAAGCCCGCCGTGCTCCTCATCATCTTCCGCCAGCCCGGGGCGAACATCATCGAAGTGGCCGATCGGGTGCAGGCCCTCCTCCCGGAGCTGAAGGCCTCCCTGCCGCCCACCACGGACCTGAAGGTGGTGCTGAACACCACCCGCACCATCCGGGCCTCCGTCCACGAAGTGGAGATGACGCTGCTCATCTCCGTGGGCCTCGTGATCCTGGTGGTCTTCCTGTTCCTCCGCAGCGTGCGGACCACCCTCATCCCCACCGTGGCGGTGCCCATCTCCCTCATCGGCACCTTCGGGGTGATGTACCTGCTGGGCTACAGCCTCGACAACCTCAGCCTCATGGCCCTCACCGTGGCCACGGGCTTCGTGGTGGACGACGCCATCGTGGTGGTGGAGAACATCATGCGCCATGTGGAGGAGGGCGTGGCCCCCATGGCGGCGGCCTTCCAGGGGGCCAAGGAGATCGGGTTCACGGTGGTCTCCATCTCCATCTCCCTCGTGGCGGTGTTCATCCCCATCCTCCTCATGGGCGGCATCGTGGGCCGCCTCTTCCGGGAATTCGCCGTCACCCTGAGTGTGGCCATCGCCGTGTCCATGGTGGTATCCCTCACCACCACGCCCATGATGTGCGCCCGGCTCCTGCGGCCCCCCGCGGAGGAGCGCCACGGCCGGATCTTCCAGGCCACGGAGCGCGGCTTCCAGGCCATCCTCGGCTTCTATGAGCGCACCCTCCGCTGGGTGCTGAGGCATCCGCGGGTGACCCTGGCCACGGCCCTGGCGACCATGGCCGCCACCGTGGCCCTCTACATCGCCGTGCCCAAGGGGTTCTTCCCCCAGCAGGACACGGGGCGCCTGGCGGGCAGCATCCAGGCGGACCAGAGCACCTCCTTCCAGGCCATGCAGGAGCGCATGAACCGCTTCGCGGCCATCCTCCAGAGCGATCCCGCCATCGAAAACGTGATGGTGTTCCTCGGGGGCGGCTCCGCCACCAACTCCGGCCGGTGCTTCGTCTCCCTCAAGCCCTGGGAGGAACGCAAGGGCGTCACCGCCGACATGGTCATCGCGCGGCTCCGACCCAAGCTGGGCACGGTGCCGGGGGCGAGCCTCTTCCTCCAGGCCGTGCAGGATCTCCGCATCGGGGGACGCCCCACCGGGGCCCAGTACCAATACACGCTGCAGGCGGACGACTCCAAGGACCTCTTCGAATGGGGCCCGAAAATGGTGCAGAAGATGCGGTCCATGCCCCTCATCGCGGACATCAGCACCGACCAGCAGAACCAAGGGCTCCAGGCGGCCCTCGTCATCGACCGGGACACGGCCTCCCGCCTCGGCGTGACGCCCCGGCAGGTGGACGACACCCTCTACAGCGCCTTCGGGCAGCGGCAGGTGTCCACCATCTACACGCCGCTGAACCAGTACCACGTGGTGCTGGGGGTGGAGGCCCGCTTCTGGCAGGACCCGGACACCCTGCAATCCATCTACGTCCGCAGCAGCCAGGGGCAGCTCGTGCCCCTGAGCGCCTTCTGTCACTATGACCGCCGGACTGCGCCCCTCTCCGTGAGCCACCAGGGGCAATCCCCGGCGGTCACCATCTCCTACAACCTCTCACCGGGCGTGGCGCTGGGGCAGGCGGTGGCGGCCATCGACCGGGCGGGTGAGGAGATCCACATGCCCTCGGCCATCCGGGGCAAGCACATGGGCACCTCCCAGGCCTTCCAGGCCTCCCTGGCCAACATGCCGCTCCTCATCGGGGCGGCCCTGCTCGTGGTCTACATCGTGCTGGGCATGCTCTACGAGAGCCTCATCCACCCCATTACGATCCTCTCCACGCTGCCCTCCGCGGGGGTGGGGGCCCTGCTGGCCCTCATGCTCTTCGGCTTGGACCTGAGCGTGATCGCCATCATCGGCATCATCCTCCTCATCGGCATCGTGAAGAAGAACGCCATCCTCATGATCGACTTCGCCATCGAGGTGGAGCGGCGGCAGGGCCTGCCTCCGGATCAGGCGATCTTCCAGGCCTGCCTCCTGCGCTTCCGACCCATCACCATGACCACGCTGGCGGCCCTGCTGGGTGGCCTGCCGCTCGCCCTGGGCACGGGCACGGGTTCCGAACTGCGGCGCCCCCTCGGTGTGGCCATCGTGGGGGGCCTCCTCTTCAGCCAGGTGCTGACCCTCTACACCACGCCCGTGATCTACCTCTACCTGGACCGCCTCCGGATCTGGTGGGAGGGGCTGAGGCTCCTGCGGCGGCGCCCGGCGGCGGGGGAGGCCCATCCCTGAATGGCACGGGGCCCTCTCGGGCCCCGGCGGACGTCCGACCTTGAGGCGCGGATCATTTGATCAGGGTGATCTTGTCCTTGATGGAGAGGTATTCGGCGTAGGAGAGGATCCCCCGGTTGGGCAGCTGGATCTTGGACATGTAGGGACGGCCCGCGATGAGCTTGTCGGCGGCCTTCTCGGTGAGTCCCAGACCCAGGAGCTCGGCCTTGGTGGCCCGGTTCACGTTCAGACGCTGGCTCTCGAGCAGGGTCTTGGTCTTCTTGGCCTTGAGGGCCTGGGAGCGCAGCTTGCTGAGGCCGGCCACTTCCGGCTTCACGGTGGCGTCGTCGGAGGGCTTCGCCTTGGCCTTCTTGGCCTTGGGCTTGGTCGGAGCGGGCTTGGCGGGCAGGGGCTTGGCGGCGGGCTTGGCGTTGGAGGACGGGGGCGTGGCGGACTTGGTCTCGGGATTGGGGGCCGGGGCCTGGGCCGCGCCGGTCACAGCGGTGGCCAGGAGCAGGGGCAGGACGAGGGCACGCAAACGGTCATTCCACATGGATACCTCCAGATCCAAGCTTAGTGGCCCTGGCGGTCGAAGCGCGGGGCCCGGGTCACAACTGGCGCGGGCCGTGATGGAGGCCCCAAAGCCAACAGCCCGGGCGCGGGGCCCGGGCTGTTGGGGGAAGCGTTCCGGGGGCCGGCGGACCGGCCCCCGGGGGGACGTTACTTGAAGTTCATGTGCACCACCTGCGTGTCCGCGATCTTGCCGGCGGAGTGGCAGAGGAAGCACTGCTCCTGCTTGTTGTAGACACCGGCGGTCTGCACGGAAGCGCGGGTGGCGTAGAAGGAACCGCCATTGCTCTTCATGTGCTCGATGGCCAGGGAGCTGTCGTGGCAGTTGGAGCAGGCCGCGACGTAGGGGGAGTTCACGAGCGTGGTGCCGGCGGCCGGGGTGGCCACGTTGGTGTTGGCGTTGTAGCTGAAGCCGGATCCGAAGACGTAGCCGTTGGGATTGCCGCCATTGGCAGCAGCGGCAGCGCTGATCGAGAAGGGCGACCAGTAGACGCCGGGCATGGGCTCGTTGCCGGTGATGATGGCATTCACGGGGTTGGGCGTGGTGCCGGTGGCGACGGTGGTCCACAGGAGGTTCGGCACGGCGGCGGCGTTGGAGGCGCGGCCGAAGTCGTAGGTGCCGGGGAGGTGGCAGGCTTCGCAGTTGTTGAGGACGCTGGGGTAGGTCACCTTCCAGAAGGCGTCGCCCGCGTTGGATTCCCACGAGAACTTATTGACGCGCTTGCCGGCGCCGTGGATGGCGTGCACGAAGTCCTTGGCGTTCACGCCCCAACCGGAGTTGACGCGCTGGCCGTTGTGGCAGAACTCGCAGGTGGTGGCGTCGTTGCGCTGACCGGCGTGGTAGGCCTTGGAGGTGAAGACACCCAGGGCACCGTGGCAGTCATTGCACTTGGAGCTGGCGACGATGGCGCGGCGGGCGGTGTTGGCGGCGCCGACGGTGGTGCTGCCGGCATTGGCGGGGAACCCCGCAGGCAGGGCGCTGATGACCTTGTTGACGTTGGGGGCGGGAACGCACAGGCCGCCCTGGTTCTTGGGGGCCCCGGCGCCGACGGCAGCCGTGTTGAGGCTGGGGTTGGTGTAGGGGAAGGCAGCCAGGTCGATCTGGGTCAGGGGCTGGGTGGAGGTCAGGCCGTAGGTGTAGCCGATGCCGCCCGTGATCATGCCCGCCGTGGTGGGCACGTTCACGCCCGTGAAGGTCAGCTTGTAGTAGCCGGAGCCATCGGGGCCCGTGAGCGTGGCCACGGCGGTGGTGCCCAGGTTCGCACCGGTCATGTCCTTGCCGTCCCCGCGCCAGATGTTCTTGATGTAGGTGCTGGCGGTGACGTTCCAGTCGGCGGGGGTGGCGATGCCGTCCTGGGGAACGCTGTAGGCGATGTAGGCGCTGGGACCGCCCACGAAGCCGTCCATCATCTCGTCCTTGACGCCGGCCTGGTAGGTGTTGAACACCACGGGCACGCCGGCCTTGAGGAAGCGGAAGGTGAGCTCGGGCTTGTTGGAGGCGTTGACGACCACCGACTTCAGATCCCAGGTCACCTGGATGGCGCCGGCGGGCAGGTTGCTGGTGAAGGCCGCAACGTAGGAAGCGTTGGTGTTGTTGTTCGTGCCGTTGGTGTTCCAGAGGTTGGCCGGATCGGGGGGCACGACGGGGGTGTGGACGAGTTTGATGCCCGCGGGATCGTGGCAGCCGGCGCAGGCGCTGTCATCGGTGCGGACGCTCTGGGCGCCGACGGGGCCGTGGGGCTGGCTCCAGTCGATGGTGTCGTGGCAACCACCGCAGGCGAAGCGGCTGGGCTTGTTGAACCAGTTGTCGCCCTGGGGGGTCGTGGGGGAGGCGGTGTGGCACTTGGTGCAGTTGCGGTGATCCTGGGGGTAGGTGACCTCATTGAAGAGGACGCCACCGTAGTTGTAGCCCGTCTTCGTCAGCTCCTCGCCCATGTGCAGGCGGTGGATGAAGGAGGGGAAATCGCCCGAGGAGTGGTCGTTGATGCGGTTGGTGCTGCCCGTGTAGACACCGGCGGTGTCCACGGAGTTGGTGCGGCCGTACTTGCGCTGGTCGTTGTGGCAGACCACGCAGTACTTGGTGTCCTGGCGGCCTTCGCCGTGGAACTCGAACTTGGCGTGGCAGGTGAAGCAGCTGGTCACATCCACGATGTCCCGGCGCTCATTGGCGGCCGTGATGGGGGCGCCCGTGGCGGGGATGAAATCGTAGGTGACGTTGGCGGGGTACTTCACGGGGACGCTGGGGAGGCCCGTGCTGGAGCGGTCGGCGGTGTTGCTGCCGGTGCCCCAGGCGGAGCCGCCCACGTACACCGTCAGGCGGTGCGTGAGGGTGGGATCGTAGGTGACGTTGTCCAGATCGGCCTTCACATTCGCGCCGGTGTAGGTGTAGGCGTCAAGCTGGGCCTGGGTCTGGGCGATATTGCGGGCGAAGGTGTAGGTGTAGGTGCCGTTCCCATGGTCCACCAGGGTGCCGATGCTATCGGTGCTGGGGCGGGTGGGGACCCAGGTCGTGGGGGCGGCCACGGTGGGGTTGCTGGTCACGATGTAGCTGACCCAGCGGCTGGGGCCGTTGTTGGTGCCGGGCACCAGCTTCGCGATGCTGAAGCCCATGTTGAGGTACACGGGGTAGGGGTCATTGGCGGACTGGCCCTTGAACCCGAGGCCCTTCAGGGGGACGTTGTGCTGGTCGACGACGGTGAAGTCCACCACGGGCTGACCCGCGGTGACGGCCACCTTGGTGACGTTGGCCGACAGGGACAGCTCTTCCCACTCAGTGGTGGAGAGGGTGGAGGCGTCCAGGGCGTAGCCACCGTTCGTGCCATTGGTGCCGTTCGTACCGTTGGTGCCATTGGCGCCGGCTGGGCCGGTCTTGCCATTGCAGCCGATCAGCACGAGGGCCGCGGCGGTGCTGAGCACCATGCCACAGAGGGTTGATAGAGGTTTGTATCGCATGCTTCCTTCTCCCTTCAAAGGGTGGAACTTCCGAGGTTGGAGTGCGTGGTTCGGGGCCATTGGACGA
>DATFAX010000146.1:0-8065 GCA_035254125.1 Holophagaceae bacterium
CTCGATGGGATCGATGTGGATGAAGCGGCCGGACTGGCCCTTGTCCTGGAAGCGCACCTTGCCGTGCACCAGGGCGAAGAGGGTGTGGTCCTTGCCCATGCCGACGTTGACGCCGGCGCGGAACTTGGTGCCGCGCTGACGGACGAGGATGGAGCCGGCAGTGACCTGCTCGCCGCCGAACTCCTTGACGCCGAGGCGCTGGGAATGGGAATCGCGGCCGTTACGGGTGGAGCCTACGCCTTTTTTGTGAGCCATGGGTCACCTCTCCTTAAGCCTTGATGCTCTTGATGCGCACTTCCGTGTAGCCCTGGCGGTGGCCCTGGGTGCGCTGATAGGTGGTGGTGCGACGCTTCTTGAAGATGAGCACCTTCTTGGAGCGGTCGTGGGTGATCACCTCGGCCTCGACGGTGGCGCCCTTCACGGTGGGCTGGCCCACCTTCAGGTCCCCGCCCTTGTCGATGAAGAGCACCTGGTCGAAGGTGACCTTCGCCTTGGGCTCGGCCTCGAGCAGCTCCACGCGGAGGATGTCGCCCTCGGACACGCGGTACTGCTTGCCACCGGTCTGAATGACTGCGTACATGATTGCCTCTGAAATTGAGCGGCGACGGGCGGCTGTCCCGAGGGGACGCACTTGGGGCCCGGAGCCAGCAAGGTCGACCAGATTGCCATGGGATGGCCCGTGATTCAAGGGAAAAGGCGGGCATTGGCCCTCCCCTCCGGGGGCCCTCACCAGCTCAGACTCACCCCGGCCACGAGGATCCGGCGGCTGAAGGTGCTCTCCTCAGGGCGGCGGGTGCTGAAGTCCGCGCTGTAGCTGTAGGAGGCGGCGTTGTGGCGGTCCAAGAGGTTCATGATCTCCAGGAAACCCACGGCCCGATGGCCCCGCCAGGCCGTGAGGCGGGTCAGGCGCAGGTCGGCCCGGTGATAGAGGGGCAGGCGATCCCCATAGCGGGGGCCCTCCACGGGGTCGAAGCCCCCGGCCCCGTTGGGCGTGCCCCCCACGATGGGGGTGACGGGGGCCCCGGAGGCGTAGCGCCAGGCCAGGGATCCTTCCCAGCCCGGGGTGGGATCCCAGAGCAGGGCCGCCGTGAGGTTGTGGGGCACGCTCGTGGGCACGGGGCCCAGGGTGAACTGGCGCCCTTCCCGGCGCCTCGTATCCAGGTAGCCGTAGCCCACCCAGCCCCGCCAGGCCCCCCGCTGGGCCTTGAGGAAGAGGTCCACCCCCTGGGCGGTGCCCCGGCCCGAGGAGGTGTAGCGGAGGACGGGATCCTCCACCACCAGGCGGTCGTAGTCCTTCCGGTAGACCTCCACCCGGGCGTTCCAGGCGGCCCAGCCCTTCCAGGTCGCGTCCAGGGAGAGGAGGGCGTGGGTGGCCCGCTGCACCCGCAGGTCCCGGTTCCCGGCGTAGGGGTCCAGCTGCTCGGGAGTCGGGGCCTGGTGGAAGGTGCCCCAGCTGGCCCGGACCGTGATCCCCTCACGCAGGAGGCCGCTCAGGGTGGTGCGCAGGTCCCGGGTGGTCTCACCGGGCAGGCTGTAGCGATCCGTCCGCCCCCCCAGGGAGAGGCCCCAGGCGGGATCCACCTGCCAGCGCCAGGTGAGGTAGGCCCCCTCCCGCCGACCGTCGAAGGCGTACGCGAAGGCCCGCCCCGGGGCGCCGGGGTTCCAGTCGGCCGGGTCGTAAGGGACCTGGCCCAGGGGCGTTCGGCGGAGCTGCGTCCCCTCCACCCCCCCCTCCAGGGTGTGGGCGGGCGCGAGGGCCGCCGTGACCTCGGCCCGGGCGTGGTCCGTGGCCTCCCCGGCATCGATGCCCCAGGGGCCGAAGGTCCAGGCCTGGCGGTAGGCATCACGGGATGCCACGAGAAGGAGGGAAGCGCTGTCCCCCAGGGCCTGGCGCCATTGGGCGGCCCCGTAGGCGCTGTGGTTCTGGTTGAAGTAGAGGCCCGTCTGGTTGGCGATGCGCGTCTCCACCCCCAGGCGGCTCCGGGAGCCCAGGGCCGTGAGCTGGAGGCGGCCGGGCCCCAGGTCCTGCTGCCAGCCCACCTGCCCATCCAGGCTTTCGGGGGTCTCCTCGAAGGTCGCCGCGAGCCCGTACCACTTGTCGAGGAGCTCCGGGGAGCCCCGCCGCAGGGACCCCCGCAGGGCCGCCCCCGCCAGCGCCGTCTCGGCCATCACCCCCTGGGTGGGGAGGGCGAGGATGAGGGAGCCGCCCGTGCGGGCCTCCTCCACCTCCGTGGAGAGGTCCAGGACGGCGGAGAGGGCGTCCCCGTAGCGGGCGGAGAAGCCCCCGGGCACGAAGCCCACCTTGGTGACGAGGGCCGTGTCCACGGCGGAGAACACGCCGCCCTGCACGTTCGGATAGTGGAAGGGCCGGGCCAGGCGCCCCCCGTTGAGGAAGATGCCCACCTCCTCGGGCTTGCCCCCCCGCACGTAGAGTTCGGCGCCCTCGGTGGCGTTGCTGACCCCGGGCAGCCCCTTAATGGCCTGGAACACGTCCGCCGCGGCGCCGGGCGTCGTGTAGATGTCCAGGCGCGTGAGGGTGGAGGTGCTGCCCTCCTGGCTCGTGTAGCCGCTGCCCTCGGTCACCTCCACCGTGGCCACGGCCAGGGGCTGGAGGAGCACCGTGAGGGCCTGGCCGGGCTGGGCCCGGCGCACCTGGGGGTCGAAGCCCGGGGCGCTGATGCGGAGTTCGCCGCCCTCCGGGAAGGGGAGGCTGAATCGGCCCTGGGCATCCGTGCGGACCTGGCGCCCCCCCGCCTCCACCAGGGCCCCCGCCAGGGGCCGTCCCCCGGGGGCCACCACGAGACCCGACACGGGGGCGGGCACCACCTGCACGGGAAGGGCGAGTGGGATCATCGGGTCCCCTGGCCCGCCAGGCGGGGCGCCACGACGAAGCGAGCGAAGCCGTAGGCCGGATCCAAGGCCAGCGCTTGGTCCACATGGGCCTTGGCCTCCGCCCGTTGGCCGAGGTCGATCTCCGCCTGGGCCAGCCAGGCCAGGGCCTCGGCCTTCCCCCACCGGGGCGCCCAGGGATCCTTCGGCGCCACCTCGGCCTCCGCGGCCTTCAGGGCCCCGAGGAGGAGGGGCCGGGCCGCCCGGGCGCCGCCCCCGAAGAACTCGGGCATGTGGAGCACGTGGAGGCCCTGGAACAGCCGCACCCGGGGGCTCTCCGGCGCCCCGAGCAGCGCCTGCTCGAAGAGGGCGGAGGCCCGGGGCCCCAGGGTCATCCCCGAAGCGGGGGCGAAGCCGATCTTGAGACCCAGCAGGGCCCCGTGCAGGGCGAGGCTCTCGCCGTCCTTCCGGCCCTTGAGGGCCGCGAGGGTCTGGTCCAGGAGCGCCTCGGCCCCCTTGGGGTCCTGGTCCATGGTCTGCGCCACGAGGCCGTAGGCCACGAGGGCCTCGTAGTAACCCTTGGCGGGGTTCGCCTCCAGGGCCAGTTCCCCTTGAAGTTGGCGGAGGGCATCCGCCCGGAGGCGCGGGGCGGCCTGGACCCGCTGGGCCAGGGGGGCCTGGGTGACCGGGACCGCCGGTGCATGGGCCGGGAGGAGCACGGTGAGGGCGGGCAGGACAAGGAGGGATCTCATTGGGGCTCCGGCGCATCCATGCGCTGGAGCCAGCTTCGGAGGCCACCCCGTTGCGGTTGGGCCGGAGCGGACGAAAGGCGGATCCCCGGCGACGAAGGGAGGGGCCTTGGCCACCGGCGGAGCCCTGCGGTGGGGCGAGGTCAGCGGCGCCCGAGCTGGCGGCGGACTTCCGCCATGCGGTCCCGGCTCACGGGCACCCGGGAGTCGTCCTGGAGGCGTAGTTCCCCGAAGCCGCCGGGCTCCGTCTCCAGCTCCTTCACGGCGTCCAGGGCCACCATGGCCGAGCGGTGGGTGCGTTGGAACCGGGGGGCGAGCAGGGTCTCCAATTCATCCAGGGTGCGGTCGAGCACGAAGCGGCCCTCGGCGGTGTGGACGAAGAGGAGGCGGTTCTCCGTGCGCAGGTGGGTGACGTCCGCCCAGGCGAGCACGCGCAACCGCCCCTTCACGACCACCGTGAAGCGCTCCGGCGCCCGCTGGTGCTGCACGGCGTCCAGGGCCTGGAGGAGCCCTTCGGGATCCGCCGGGGGCCGCACGCGGCCCAGGGTCTCCAGGAGCTGTTCCCGGGCCACGGGCTTCATGAGGTAGTCGCACGCCGCCCAGCGGAAGGCCTCCACGGCGTAGCGGTCAAAGGCCGTGACGAAGGCCAGGGGCGGCAGGACGAACCCCTCCGTCCGGGCCTTGCGCAGGAGGCCGAAGGCCCCTTCCGGGGGGAACTCGATGTCCAGGAAGAGGAGGTCCGGCGTGCGGGCGCGCAGACAGGCCAGGGCCTCCAAACCGTCGGCCGCTTCAAAGAGGCAGGTGGCCTCCGGGGCCACGTCGGCCACCATCCGCTTCAGGCGGCTGCGGGCGGGCGGTTCGTCCTCCACCAGGGCGTAGGTGCGGATCATCGGGGGAACTCCAGCTCCACGGCGCATCCCGAGGCGACCTCGGGCCAGCTCAGCCGGGCCCCCGCCAGGCGCTCCCGCACCGTCCGCAGGCCCAGGCCCTCCGGAGCCTGGGGATCACGGCCCACGCCGTCGTCCTCCACCCGCACCCGGCCCTCCCGGGCCACCACGCGCAAGGTGCAGACGCCGACCTTCGGGCGGAACCCGTGCTTGAGGGCGTTTTCCACCAAGGGCAGGAGGAGGAGGGGCGACACCGCCCGGCCCGCCTCCGCGGGATCCAGCTCCAGGGTGGCCTGCAGGCGATCCCCGAAGCGGTAGCGCTCCAGGGCCAGCAGATCCTCCAGGACCGAGAACTCCTCCGCCAGCGTCCAGCGCTCCCGCTCGAAGGCGGCCATGAGGCGCCGCAGCAGCCGTGAGAGGGCCTCCGTGGCCGCCTCGGCCCGGGCGGGGTCCTCGGGGATCAGGGCCGCGATGGCGTTGAGGGCGTTGAAGAGGGTGTGGGGCTGGAGCTGGGACTGGAGGGCCAGGAGGCCGGCCCGCGCCTCGGCCTGGGCCTTGGCCCGCTCCATCTCCAGCAGGTCCACGAGGGAATGCTTGGCCATCATGAAGTTCGTCACGGCGTAGCCGACGCAAAAGGTCACCGTGGCGACGACGGGGTGGACGACGAGGTTCACCCCCGTGGTCCAGCGCACGAGGACGATGCAGAGGCCCAGGAGGCCGAGATAGAGGAGGCTGATGATCCCCATGGACCGCAGGGCCTCCCGCTCCGCGGGACGTCCCTTCCGGGGCTCGTACAGGCCGTGGAGCACCTCGAAGCCCCCCCACATCACCGTGGCGAAGATGGTGCTGATGAGGGTGCCCATCCACCCATCCCGGCTCAGGCCGCTGAGCCACAGCAAGGCGCCCAGGATCAGGCCCATGGCCAGGGTCTTGGGCAGGAGGCGGAGCAGGTTGCGCAGCATGGCTCCAGGGTGCCCGCCGCCCTGTCCAGAGCCAAGGAAAGCGGACGAAGGGGGGAAAGTGAAATACTAGGGGCATGGCCCGCGACCTCCGCACCTTCCTCAAGCAGCTCGAGTCCGTGGGGGAGCTCCACCGCGTGAAGGCGGAGGTGGATCCCTTCCTGGAGATGGGCGCCATCGCGGACCGGGTCTCCAAGGAGCCTGGCGGCGGCAAGGCCCTGCTCTTCGAGAAGGTGAAGGGCCATCGCATGCCCGTGCTCATGAACGCCTACGGGTCCAAGCGCCGCATGGCCATGGCCCTCGGTGTGGAGAAGGAGGCCCGGGGCATCGACGCCGTGGCCGACCGCATCGAGGGTCTCATCAAGGAGGCCATGCCCAAGCCGGGCCTGGGCTTCTTCGACAAGCTGGCCAAGCTGCCCATGCTCGCCGAGGTGGGCAACTGGATGCCGAAGACCGTAAAAAAGGGGGCCTGCCAGGAGGTGGTGCTCACCGGCGACCAGATCAAGCTCAGCGAGCTCCCCGTGCTCACCACCTGGCCCGAGGACGGCGGCCCCTTCATCACCCTGGGCATGAGCCACACCCGCAACAAGGAGACGGGCCATCGCAACGTGGGCCTCTACCGCCTGCAGGTCTTCGACGACCGCACCCTCGGCTTCCACACTCAGCTCCACCACGACGGTGCCCGCAACCGCCACGGTTATTCCCGGGACGAGAAGATGCCCGTGGCCGTGAGCTTCGGCGGCGACCCCAACCTCACCTACTGCGCCACGGCCCCCCTGCCCCCCTTCGTCTCCGAGGTGATGTTCGCGGGCTTCCTCCGGGGCGAAGGCATCGAGATGGTGAAGTGCGTGACCAACGACCTCGAGGTCCCCGCCGACTCCGAGATCGTGATCGAAGGCTACGTGAACCCCGGCGAACTGCGCCGCGAGGGGCCCTTCGGCGACCACACCGGCTACTACAGCCTGGCCGACGACTACCCGGTGCTGCACGTCACGGCCATCACCATGAAGAAGGAGCCCGTCTTCCCCGCCACCATCGTGGGCCGCCCGCCCCAGGAGGACGAGTGGCTGGGCTACGCCACGGAGCGCATCTTCCTGCCCCTGCTCCGCATGGTGCTGCCCGAGGTCCGCGACATGCACCTGCCCGCGGCGGGCGCCTTCCACAACCTGGTGATCGTCTCCATGAAGAAGGAGTATCCGGGCCACGCGCAGAAGGTCATGAGCGCCATCTGGGGCACGGGCCAGATCATGTTCACCAAGTGCGTGGTGGTGGTGGACGAGGACATCGATCCCCACGACCTCACGGAGGTGCTCTTCCGCATCACGAGCAACGTGGACCCACGCCGCGACATGCTGTTCACCGATGGCCCGCTCGACGTGCTCGACCACGCCTCCGACCGCTTCGCCTTCGGCAGCAAGGTGGGCATCGACGCCACCCGGAAGAACAAGCCCTTCGACGACTACAAGCGCGAGTGGCCGCGAGACCTCACCTTCCCCGACGAGATCCTGGGCCGCATCGACCGTCGCTGGAAGGAATACGGATTCTGAAACGAACGGGGCCGCGCAAGCGGCCCCGATTCGCAGGCGGAGATGCCGATCAGAACTTCAGGGTGGCGCCCACGGAGAGGGTGTCGCCATTGAAGCCATTGCCCAGGCTGCTGTGCACGAAGCGGGCCTCGGTGCCGAAGGTCTTGTTCCACTGGTAGCCCAGGCCCACGGAGACGCCCAGGTGCGTGGAGTCGTAGTTGTGCTTCACGCCCCCTTCCGTGGCCTCATAAGACCAGCGGACCATGGAGAGGCCCCCGAGGAAGTAGACGCCCGAGCTGTCCTTGCCCTCCACGTAGTAGAGGAAATCGCCCCCCAGGGTGAGGTTGGAGACCTTGTTGGTCACGGTCAGCACGTCCGTCTCGGACCAGGTGTTGAAATCGCCCCGGGCGCGGATGGCCATGCCGTCCTGGAGGTAGAACTGGGCGTGCACGCCGCCGCCGACACCCACCTTGCTGTCCACGGCGTCCTTGAGGTCGCCCATGGGCAGGTTGGCCTGGGCCTGGACGCCGAGCTTCACGTCCTGGGCCAGGGCGGCGGTGGTGGCGAGGGCGAGCGCGAGAATGGGAAAGCGCATGGAAACTCCTTTTCAGGTGCCTTGCGGCCCCTCCAGGATGCCTGAATTGCCGCCTGAACGAAAAAGGCGCCCGGTCGGGCGCCTTCTTTGACGTCTGAATGGTGGGATCAGGCGTCCTGACGGATTTCCTTGAGGCGGCCGGCCTTGCCGAGCTTGGCGCGCAGGAAGTAGAGCTTGGCGCGGCGCACCTTGTTGTGGCGCAGCACTTCGAGCTTGTCGACGATGGGGCTGTTCAGAGGGAAAATGCGCTCCACGCCCACACCGGACGCCATCTTGCGCACGGTGAAGGAGGCGCGCATGCCACCGCCCTTGATGCCGATGACGGTGCCCTGGAAGATCTGGATGCGCTCCTTCTCACCCTCGCGCACCTTCACGTGCACCTTCACGGTGTCGCCGGGGCCGATCTTGGGGAGGTCCTTGCGGAGGAGGCTCTGTTCGAGCTTGTCGATGATGTTCATGGGTTCTCCTGTGGGCCAGCGGTCGAACAACCCACGTGGGCGGACATGGCTCGAAGCCCCGA
>DATFAX010000147.1:0-5239 GCA_035254125.1 Holophagaceae bacterium
CGGCACGTAAAGCTGGGCAACCCGCTTCTTATCGCGGCACGTTACGAGGAGGGTTGACATGGGGCCCCCTGGGAGGATGATGAACACCCTACCAGCACAGATGGTCTGTGGACTGGGTACGGCGGAGAGCTCCGCCGGGAAAATGTGAGGCCGATCATGTCCGGATCGATGAATAAGGTGCTGCTCATCGGCAACCTGGGGAAGGACCCCGAACTGAAGATGACCCCCGGAGGCCAGCCCATGGCCCGCTTCTCCGTGGCGACCACGGAGACTTGGAAGGACAAGGACGGCGGCAAGCAGTCCAAGACGGAATGGCACAACATCGTCGTGTGGGGCAAGCAGGCGGAGATCGCCGAGAAGTTCCTCCGCAAGGGCAAGCAGGTGCTCATCGAGGGGCGAATCCAGTACCGGGAGTACCAGGCCCAGGACGGGACGAAGAAGTACGCCACCGATATCCGCTGCGATAATTTCCAGATGCTGGGCCGCATGGATGAGGGTGGCGACCGTGGTTCCTACGGCGGCTCCCGGGGCGGTGGCTCCTCCTTCGACGACGAGGGCATGACCCCGCCCCCGGCTGCCGGCGGCGGCTTCCCCGACGACGACATCCCCTTCTGACCCGCCCCGACCGCGCCGGCCCCTCCCACACCCCTTCGGGGAGACGGAGGGGCCGGTGTCGTAATACCCTTAGTTTTTCCGCCCGGAGTCGACATGCGTACCCTTCTGACCCTCCCCCTCGCGGCCGCCGCGCTCGTGGCGCAGGCGCCCGCCACCCCCCAGACCCTGGCCCAGAAGGTGGCCGCGGAGACCAAGGCCATCGACGCGCTGAAGGCGGAGAATCCCGTGGCCGCCTTCGAAAAGGCCAAGGCCCTGATGCCCGCCACCAAGCCCGCCTTCGACAAGACCAACATCCAGACCGCCTACGCCAGCATCCGCGAATGGAACGCCCTGCTGGATATCCACCGGGTGGTCTACAACACCGCCATCGCCGCCGGTCACTTCGAGGATGCCAAGGAGACCGCGGAGAAGGCCCGCGATACGGCCAAGGAACTGCACGTGGAGGCCCTCGGCCCCTTCGCTGCCTACAAGGCCACCTGGACCAAGGCCGGGGATGACGCGTCCAAGGCCCTGGACGAGCTGAAGACCCTCGATGCGGTGGACGAGAAGACCCGCACCCCCGAGCAGATCCAGCGCCTGAACTTCCTCAAGGCCAATGAAGCCACCTTCAAGGGCAATGTCGAGAACGCCAAGAAGGTGATGGCCTCCCTCGAGCGCCCCATGAAGGATCTCGAGGCCCAGACCCACGACTTCGATAAGCCCGTCGAGCAGGTGGAAAAGCGCTTGAAGGACGAGTCCGATGACCTGATGAAGCCGGACTTCAAGGGCAACAAGGTGAAGTACGCCGCGGCGCTTGTGAACTCCGTGGGCCTCAAGCCCGCCAACAAGGATGCCGCCCTCGTCTCCCTGCACCGGGCCATGGTTCTGGATCCCACGAACAAGGAAGCCCAGAAGTACGTGGACTACCTCCTCGGCAAGGGGCCCGCGCCCAAGGTGGCGAAGCCTGCCGCCAAGCCCGCGCCCAAGGGCAAGAAGAAGTAAGGGGATGACCGTGCGCCCTTCCCGCCTCCTGGTGTCCGCGGCCCTGGCCGCATTCCTGCCGGCCCCCGCCCTCGTGGCCGGGCCGGTGCAGGCTTCTGCGGCGACTCAGCAGCCCACCGCCGTGGCCTCCCTGGAGAGCCGCTTCAAGGAGAACCGGGGCCCCTGGGAGGCGATGCTCGGACAGGGCGAGGCCTCCGCGGTCCGCAAGGCCGCGGAGGGTCTCATCGCCCGGGAAGGCCAGGCGGTGAATCCGTCCAACTACAACGACATGCACGCCCTCGTGGCCCTGCGCGGTCTGGCCGCCAAGGCCTGCGTGGGGGAGGGTGCGTGGGAGGACGCCCTGGATCACCTGGAGAAGGCCAAGGCCACCGCGGCGGAGAACCTCACCGCCGCCCAGGCCACCTTTGACCGTCTCCGTGGGGATCACCAGGCGCGGATCAAGGCCTCCCAGGAGGCCGTGGCCCGCCAGGAGCCCCGCTTCAAGGAGCTGGAGGAGGCCCCCGGCCTCACGGCGGAGCAGATCCGCCTGCGCCAGCAGCTGCGCACCTTCATGGAGGAGCACCGCGCCGCCATCAAGCACAGCGAGGAAAGCCTCAAGGCCATGGACGGCATCCTGGACCTGCTCAAGCAAGACCAGGCCGCCTGCGCCAAGTCCGTGGAAGACTGGCAGGCCTTCCTGTCCAAGGAGAAGGCCGAGACCGCCGAGGCTGGCGGCCCCGCCGCCTACGTGGTCGCGAAGGTGGAACAGGTGAAGGCCGATGATACGCGCCCCCGCCTTGAACGCCTGGCCTATGCCCGCCGCCTCCAGCGACTCGACGCCGGCAACAAGGACCTCCAGCGCCTCGTGAACGCCCTCATGGGCCGCGACGAGGAACCCGTGGAGAAGCCCAAGCCCGCGAAGAAGAAAAAGAAGGCCTAGCAGGCCACGTCGATACGGAAAGGGCGCCCCGCGGGGCGCCCTTTCCGTTCCAGGAAATGCACCTAGAAGACGACGCCGAAGCCCAGGCGGGCCATGTTGGAGGCCGGAGGATCCAGCTCACCCTTCCCCGTGAGGGTCGTGTGGTAGGTGAACTCCATGTTGAACTTCACGGCCCGGCCGAAGCTGTGGCCGAACCCGAAGGTACCGCCCATGCGGGATTTGCGCTCCGTGGAGACCGTGGTGTTGTCGCTGTAGTAGTAGTCGTTCAGGTCGCCATAGCCCTGGTCGAAGCGTTCGAAGTCCGCGGCGATGCCGGCCACCAGGTAGGTGCCCGAATGGCGCAGGGCGCCGCCCTGGAGGAAGATCTGCACATCGCCGCCGATGCTGAACATGCTGTGGCGGAGGTTCTGGCGGTCCGAGTAAGCGGCGCCGCCCCCATTGGGGAAGATGGTGGCCGTATTGGTGCCATCTTCGGAACCGCCACTGAGGTTCAAGCGGAACGCTAGGGTGCGGTCCACGGGGAAGCTGAGGGTGAAGTAGCCGGCCAGACCGGTGTCGTAACCGGCGGTCTGGGTGCCGATGGTGTCGCCATTGCTGGCGACGTAGGCGGGGTACTTGGACTGGTTGAACTCCCCAGTGGGGATGTTCAGCATCAGGCCGAAGCCCACATGGGGGGTTTGGGCCTGCGCGGGAAGCGCGAGGGCCAGGGCGAACAGGGGGAGCATCGAGCGACGCATGGGACCTCCAGGGGGTACGCAACCTTCGAAGCCAAAAGGGTGCCAGCGGTTTAAGGTCAACCTAAATATAGGTTTAGTCGGTCGTACGTCCATGGGGCCACGGGGCAGGGCGCCTCAGGCGTTGCGTACATGCAACACCCGGGGGATTGGCCTAATCTGGAGGGTGACGAGGTCGGATATGGTCTGGAAACAGGATTTGGCGAAGCTCAAGGCCCAATTGAAAGAGGAGCCCGCGCCGCCGCCGAAGAAAGTGGCCCCTCGGCCGCTGGAAGCGGCGCCCCGCAGCATGGAGGAGGAGGATGCCCTCTTCCTGGCGATGATGGGGCGCAGCAAGTCCGCACCCCCGATGGCGGCCCCGGCCCCGGAGCCGAGCGCCCCGGTGGCGGTGGCCTCGGCTCCAGCCGTGCCGCCGGTGATTCGACCGGTGCCGGCCCCGCAGGGGGTCCAGGTGCCCGCGCCCCCCGTTCCCGCGGACTTCCAGGAGGCCTTGGCCGGTCTCAAGGGCCTCAAGCGCCTGGAAGCCGATCCGCTGCTCGCCGCAGCGCTGGCCCCGGCCCCGGCTCCCAAATCCAGCCTTCCGGAGCCGCCTGCCCCCGCCGTGATTCCGGCCCAGGCCGCCCCGGCCCCCGAGCCGGAGGTACAGTCCCCGGGCCCGGAAGCGGCCCGGCCGGGCCTGCCCCAGCGGATCCAATTGGCCGCGGGCATGGCCATCGAGGTGGATGGCACCCTCGACTTGAGGGGTCATAGCCTCCAGGACGCCCTGGAGCGCGTCAAGGACCGCACGGCGGATGCCCAGTACCTCCGGTGGCGCAGCCTGCTGGTGACCCTTGGCTCCAATCCGGAGCTCCAGGAGGGGTTCATCGCCATGGTGGCGTCGGGCGGGTTGCCCGGAGTCACCCGGTTCGCCCAGGCGCCGGTCCCCATGGGCGGGACCCAGGCCTGGGTGCTCTACCTGCTGCCTTAGGCGGGGATTTGCGTTTGTCCTGAGGATCCCGATAGGGTTCGGGTTCCCCTGCATGGAGATGGGATGAGTCTTTTGGTCGTGGGCAGTGTGGCTTTTGATGATGTGGAGACCCCCTTCGGTCGCCGGGACCGGGTGTTGGGGGGGAGCGCCAGCTACTTCTCCCTGAGCGCCAGTCGGTTCGTGCCGGTGCGGGTGGTGGCGGTGGTCGGTGAGGATTTCGGACCCCAGCAGATGCGCACCTTCGAAAACCGCCCCATCGACCTCTCCGGGCTGGTGCACAAGGCCGGCAAGAGCTTCCATTGGAAGGGGGCCTACGGGTGGGACCTCAACGAAGCCAAGACCCTGGAGACCCACCTCAATGTCTTCGCGGACTTCAAGCCCGACCTCCCCCAAGCCTTCCGGGAGAGCGACTTCCTCTTCCTGGGGAACATCGATCCCACGCTGCAGCTGGATGTGGTCAAGCAGATGCGGAACCGGCCCCGGTGGATCGCCCTGGACACCATGAACTACTGGATCCGGGGGGCCTCCGAGCCCCTGGCCCGGATCCTCAGGGAAGTGGACATCCTCCTGGTGAACGATGCCGAGGTGCGGGAGCTCACCCGGGAGCACAGCCTCCTGAAGGCCTACCGGCGGGTCCGGGAGATGGGTCCGAGCATCCTGGTGGTCAAGCGGGGGGAATACGGCGTGGCGCTGTTCACGCCCGACGGGATCTTCGCCGCGCCCGCCTTCCCCCTGGAGGACGTTTTCGACCCCACCGGGGCCGGCGACACCTTCGCCGGAGGGTTCCTGGGCCAGTTGGCACGGCTTGGGCGTATGGATGCTCCGGCGCTCAAACACGCGACACTTGCCGGCACTGTCATGGCGAGTTTTACGGTGGAGCGGTTCAGTACCGAGCGCCTGGAGAGTTTGACAAACGAGGAGCTGGACGCGAGGATGGCGAGTTTTTCCGACATGATCCGCGTCGAAGCTCTATAATTGCACCAACTTCCAGACCTCTTGGTGGGGGAACAGATGCTCGAACCC
>DATFAX010000148.1:0-15966 GCA_035254125.1 Holophagaceae bacterium
TCGCCATCCCCCTCTTCTACAGCGCCGGCTTCATGTACAACCGCGAGACGCACCTCGCCCTGGCCGAGTACTGGCGCTGGTGGGTGGTCCACCTCTGGGTGGAGGGCTTCTTCGAGGTCTTCGCCACCGTGGCCATCGCCCTGCTCAGCACCCGCATGGGCCTGCTGCGGGAGAACAGCGCCCTGCGCGCCGTGAACATGAGCATGATGCTCTTCCTCGGCAGCGGCGTCATCGGCACCTTCCATCACCTCTACTTCACCGGTGCTCCTGCCATCGTCTCCGCCCTGGGTAGCGTGTTCAGCGCCCTGGAGATCGTGCCCCTCTCCCTGGTGGGCTACGAGATCGTGCAGAGCCTCCGCCACGGCAAGGCCCTGGGCAGCGGTTACGAGTGGCCCTTCAAGTTCTTCGCCGCCGTGTGCTTCTGGAACTTCCTCGGCGCCGGCGTGTTCGGCCTGCTCATCAACCCGCCCTCGGTGCTCTACTTCGGTCAGGGCCTCAACACCACGCCCATCCACAGCCACGCTGCGCTCTTCGGGGTCTACGGCTTCCTCGCCCTGGCGCTCATGCTCTTCGCCCTGCGCGGCATGACGCCTGACAAGGCCTGGGACGAGAAGTGGCTGTCCTGGGGCTTCTGGGGCCTGAACCTGGGCCTGGGTCTGATGCTCGTGCTGAGCCTCATCCCCTCCGGCCTCTACCAGTTCAGCGCCAGCCTGGAGCACGGCACCTGGTTCGCCCGCAGCGCCGCGGTGGTGCAGAGCCCCTTCATGCGCATCGTCACCTGGCTGCGCATGCCCGGGGACATCCTCTTCACCATCGGGGCCCTCTGCATGGGGATCTTCACGGCCAAGTCCGTGGGCGGTGCCTGGGCCTGGAGCCGGCCTGAGCCGGTGCTGGAGCCCGAAGGGGACGCCCTGCCCGTGGCCCAGGCCCGGGAACTGAATTAAAAGCAATCCACCGGAGGTCAATGGGGATGGATGGAGAGGGAAATCCAGCGTGCTTCTCTCCGTTCATCCCTGTTCATCTCCGGAATTCTTTATAGGCTGAAGGCATGTCCATCCCGCACCAGGGCCTCTGGTCCAAGGCTCCGCTCTTCCAGAACCTCTCGTCGGACCAGCTGGCCCGGGTGGGTGAGCTGCTCGCCTTCCGCCGCCTGGATCCGGGCCAGCTCCTCTTCGTGGCGGGGGAGCCCTGCATCGGCTTCTTCGTGGTGCTGGAGGGCGCCATGCAATTGCTCCGGCCCGAAGGGGACGGCCAGGAGACCCTCCTGAACCTCGTCCGCCCCCCCCAGTCCTTCGCCGAGGCGGCGCTCTTCTCCGGCGGGGATTTCCCCGCCACGGCCCGGGCCCAGGAGGAGACGCTGGTGGCGATGATGCCCAAGGCGCCCTTCCTGGCCCTCTTGCGCAGCGATGCGGACCTCTGCCTCAAGATGCTGGAGAGCCTCGCCGCTTGGCACCACCGCCTCACCTTCCAGGTGCAGCAGTTGCGGGCCCAGGACGGGGGGGGCCGCCTGCGGCGTTGGCTCCAGGACGAGGCCGCCAAGGCCCCGGATCGGGAGATCCTCCTGCGGGTGCCGAAAAAGGTGTTGGCCGCGCAACTGGGCTTCACCCCGGAGACCCTGAGCCGCCTGCTGGGGCAGCTGAAGCGGGAAGGGGCCATCGAGGTGAAGGGACCCCGGATCCGGGTGGCCCCGAAACCGGGCGCCTGACGTCATCCCTACGATTGCCCCGGGGGGTGCCAGGAAGCTGGCCCCCCACCCGGGGAGGTCCATACTCGGGGGCTCGGAGGTCCCGCCTTGGGTCTGCTCTACGACACCCTCGGTAGCTTCGTGGCCCTGGCCATGTGGGGCTTGGCCCTCTTCTTCGCCGCGGTCGTGAGGCCTTGGTGGGATCGGGTCTATGTGCGGGCCTGGGTGGCTTCTTTCGCCGTCCTGGGGCTGGGCCTGGCCCTCTTCGTGGTTCCGGCTTCGGATCGGACCCCCCGGGGGATGCTGTTCCTGTCCCTGAGGAACGGCCTTCTGCTGCTCGGCAGCGGCTACCAGCTCTGGGGCTGGGCCCGGATGCGGGGCCTGTCCTGGCCCTGGGCCACCGCCTGGCTCCCCATGGTGGGGTTGGTCCCGGTGTACCTGGCCTGGGGCACGACCTACGCCCACAGGGTGATGATCATGGGCCTCGCCATGGCGCTGACTTCAGCCGCCCATCTCGGGGTGCTCAGCCGACCCTTCCCTCCGCCGATGCGGCGCTTGGCCGCCAACGTCCGGGTCCTGCTCCTGGCCCACATCGCCTTCCGCCTGATGCGGGTGGCCATGGCCTGGGGGCAGGAGGGCCCGGAGAGCCTCTTCCGGTGGACGGCCTACGCCTTTTTCGAAATCTTCGTGCTTTCCGCAGGGTTGGCCTACCTGGAATGGGTCTGGGTCGAGCAGTGGGAGGAGGAGCGGGCGAGGGAACCCGGGCTTTCCTCCTGATCCCACTGGGAGCCGCCTCCCCCAGGGGGTATCCTGAATACCTGACCTCCACGGTCAGCTATGGGAGCGCCCCTTGAAAGTGATCGTCGCCAAGACCGCGGGCTTCTGCTGGGGCGTGAAGCGCGCCATGGATGCGGTGCTGGAGGCCAGTGCCCGGCATGACGGCGAGAAGGTGCAGACGCTCGGCCCCCTCATCCACAATCCCCAGGCCCTGGACCTCATCGGCAAGCGCGGCGTGGCCGTGGCCGAGGCGCCGGACAAGGTGGAGAACGGCACGGTGGTGATCCGGGCCCACGGCATCCCCATCCAGGACCTGCGCGGCCTCAAGGAACGCCAGGCCAAGGGTGAGCTGAAGATCGTGAACGCCACCTGCCCCGAAGTGGCCAAGGTCCACAACAAGATCAAGAAGTGGAGCCCCAAGGGCTACTTCACGGTGATCCTGGGCAGCCACGGGCACGCGGAGAGCGTGGCCCACCGCAGCTTCGCGGAGCACGGCTCCCAGATCGTGGCCAACATGGGCGAGGCCATGGCCCTGGCACCCGAGGTGCTGAAGAAGGTGCTCGTGGTGGCCCAGACCACCTACACCGTGAAGGACTTCCACGACATCGTGGACTACCTGCGGGGCCGCGCCGAGGACATGGTGGTGGAGAACACCATCTGCGAAGACACCTGGACGCGCCAGGACGAGGCCAAAGCCCTGGCCCAGACCGTCGATACGGTCATCGTCGTGGGCGGCAAGGCCTCCTCCAACACCAAGCACCTGGCCGAGCTGGCCCACCACTACGGCAAGCCCGTGCAGTACGTGGAGACGGCCTCCGAACTGGACCTCACGCAGTTCACCGGCAAGGAGACCGTGGGGGTGCTCGCCGGAGCCTCCACGCCCACCTGGCTGGTGGACGAGGTGGTGGACGTGCTCGAGCAGCTGGGCGATGGCCCCAGCCGTTGGCGCAGCTTCGTGCAGGCCGCCTTCGGCAGCAGCTCCTTCCTGGCCCTGGGCACGGCGCTCGCCACCATCGGCGTGCACAGCTGGCTGGACATGCCCATCCGCTGGCCCTATCCCGTCATCACCGCGGCCTACGTGTTGGCCATGTACCTGCTGAACCCCTACCTGGATCCCCACGGCCTGGGTGCCAAGGGCCCGGCCCGCGCCCGCTTCCTGGAGCGCAACCGCAAGGCGCTGGTGGGCACGGCCCTCTTCGCCATGGTGTTGGCCTTGGGCCTCGCCGGCTGGGTGGGGCTCAAGGCCCTCGCCGTCATGGCCTTCGCCACCACGCTGGGGCTGATCTACAAACTCCAGACCCCCGGAGGGTTCAGTCTCCGCCGCATCCCCGGCAGCAAGGACTTCGTGGTGGCCGCCGCCCTGGGCACCGTCACCGTGATGATGCCCGTGTGGCAGGAGGGCGCGGCCTGGAACCTCCGTGCCTTCGCCGCCGCCTTCCTCATCGGCACCCTCGCCTTCGCCCGCACGGTGATCTACGACATCCGCGACATGCAGAATGATCAGGTGCTGGGTAAGGAAACCCTGCCCATCGCCCTTGGCAAGCGGGGCGCCAAGATCGTGCTGGCCACCCTGCTGGGCATCCTCGTGCTGGGCACGGTGTGGCTCACCTTCGAGAACCGCCACGGCGGTCATCCCTTCCTCATCGCCCTGGTGCTGGTGCTCTGCGCCTCTTATCCCCTCGTGTACCTCTGGGCCTACCATGAGCGCTTCACCACCGGAAAGCACCGCCTGGAGCTCAGCGTGGAGCTGAGCTTCTACCTGGTGGGCCTCCTGGCCCTGGTCTGAGCGCGCCGTGACCTCGCCGCGCTCGTCCTTCGGGGGCCCCCTGGACCGCCTCTCGGACCCCCGCCTGCACCGCGGGCTCCTGGGCGCCGTGGCCCTCGCGGGAGCCTTCGGATTTGTGGCGGAGCACCGCTGGATCGAGGCGTTGCCCCGGGGACCCTTCCATGCGGGCGCCTGGCTCGTCAGCCCCTGGTTCCTCGGGCTCCTAGCCCTGACGGCGCTCTCCGGATGGCTGCAGGCCCTCGGGGATGCAGACCGCCACTGGGCCCGCCGGTGCCTGCAACTGGCGCCCCTCGTGCTGCTGGTGGGCCTCGTGACGACGCGCCTGCTGGGGAGCCGCGAGGCCGTGGACCTTCGCCTCGGGGGCCTGAGCACCCCCGTGGCCGCCGCCGACGGCCAGGCCCTGCGGCTCGAGGCCCTGCGCACGGATCCCCGGGCCCCGGAGTTCCGCCTCGCCGCCTACACCAAGCCCGACCCCGCCGGGGGCTTCGAGCGCGCCGCCCAAGATCTGGACGGGAAGCTCGGCGCCGAAGGTCGGGTGCCCGGCACCCCGCTGCGCTACGTCGTGGAAGCCGTGATCCCCAATGGTCTGCCCAACGGCACCGTGGTGGAGGATCCCCGCGGCCCCGAACAACCCGCGCTGCACGTCCTGCTGGGCCTGGGGCAACCCACCCCCCTGGAGGGCTTCCTCCTGGCCCGGGACGAGCGCCGCGCCCGCTTCGATGAACCGGGCGGCCGCTTCGCCGTGGTCTTCAGGGAGCGCTTCGAGCCCGGCACCCTGGCCGGATTCAAGGGCCGGGGGCCCACGCGGGAACGCCTGGCCCTCACGGTGCAGGGGAAGACCCTGGAGCACGATGCGGCCGTGGGCAGCACCTGGGAACTGCCCACCTTCACGCTGAAGGTGGAGGCCCTCTATCCCGATTTCGTCGCCACGGCCGGTGCCGATCACCAGCCCCGCTTCGGCACGCGCTCCCCCGCACCGCTGAACCCCTGGCTGCAGGTGCGCCTCACCCAGCCCGGCGGGGCCAGCGCCCTGCTGCTGCTGGCCGCCCATCCCCCGGCGGATCCCTCCTACGCCCAGTACCTCCGGGACGTCCTGCCCCCGGGGGTGGACCTGCGCTACCTCCGGGAGGGCGAGGACCCCGTGCGTCGGTTCGTGCTGTTCACCCTCGCGGATGGCCGGGTCCGTCTGGTCGTGGACGGCAAGGTGGTGCGGGAGGCGCCCTTGGAGCCCCGTACGCCCTTCGTGGTGGAGCCCGGCCTCAGTGCGACGCCCCTGGAGGTTTTGCGGCATGCACGCTACGAGGAGGACTGGCGGCCCCATCCCGACCCGGTGCTGGCCACCCGCTTCGAGAACCCCGTGGCCCGGGTGAAGGTCTCGGATCCCGGGAAGGGGACCTCCGAGGTGCACTGGCTCGCGGCCCGGGGGGCCCAGGGGCCCCGGCCCGTGGCGTTCCTGGAGGGCGCCGTGGCGCTGCTCTACAAGAAGCGTGAACCGGACCCGGAGCAGCTCCATGCCACCCTCTCCCTCGTGGATGCGGCGGGCGAAGTGCGCGCACAGGGCCCCGTCGAAGCCCGGGAAGCCCTCCGCCCGGGGCGTCTGGGTCTGTGGGCCGTGCACGCCGGAGGGGAGACGTCCAATGATCCCGCGGCCTTCCGGGTGCTCGTGTCCCGGGAGCCGGGCCGGCCGATCCTCCTGCTGGGCCTGCTCCAGGTGGGGTTCGGTCTGCTGGGCCTCCTGCTCCGCCGCAGGGCCCCCACGGCCTGACCCCAACGGCGCTACCCTGGGGGTTCCATTCCCAAGGAGGAACCCCATGAAGCTCAAGAGCCTCGCCATCCTCTCCCTCGCCGTCCTGCTGGGCGGCATCGCCGGCTTCGCTGCGGCCGCCGCCACCTACCAGAAGACGGGCGTCGTCAAGGAAGTGGGGAAGGACTCCTTCACCCTCGACCTCGGCAAGGAAGGCGAGTGGCGTTTCTACACGGACGGTGGCACCAAGGGCGGCGACGCCGTGAAGGCCGGCCAGAAGGTCACCGTCACCTACAAGCAGGTGGCCACCTCCATCGAAGCCAAGGGTGAGGCCAAGAAGGCCGATGCGAAGGCGAAGAAGTAGCCGACGATCCTGCATCCCATGAGAGGGCGTCCCCCGGGGCGCCCTTCCTTCGGAGGCCCCATGCGCCTGCTCCTCGCCCTCCTGCTCACCCTGCCCACCTGGGCCCAGGACCTCGCCTTCACCAAGTCCGGGAAGGGGCCGGGCATCATTCTTATCCACGGCTTCGCAGGCAACCGGGGGGTCTGGAAGGACACCGCCAAGGCGCTCTCCGCCAAGCACACGGTGCTGGCCGTGGACTTGCCGGGCTGCGGCGAGAGCCCGGCCCTGCCGCCGGGGCAGGTGGATTTCGGGTTGCTGGCCGATCAGGTGGCGAAGCTGGGCCGGCGGGAACTGGATGGGAATTTCGTGGTGGTGGCTCACAGCATGGGCGGCCTCGTGGCGCTGCGCATGGCGAGCCGTCACGGCGAGAGCGTCCGCGGCGTGGTGTTCCTGGATGTCCCGCTGAAGCCCTTGGAAGGGGTCGCGGCGGAGACCCTGGCCAAGGCCCTGGAGGCCGATGTCGCAGGCACCTTCCGATCCCGCTACGCCGCCTTCGCGGCCTCCCCTGAGCAGCTGGATCGCGTGGTCGCCGAAGCCGCCCAAGTGCCGGGCCCCGTGCTGGCCGGCTACACCCGGGGCCGCATGGCCTCCACCGAAGGGGATGTGGCGCGGGTGATCTGCCCCGTGCTGCTGGTGGCCTCCCCCATCCTGGTGCCTTCGGCGGCCCAGCCGGAGTTGGATGCGCGGGCGGCCGGCTATGCGGGGTTCCGCACCCTGCAGGTGGTGCGCCTGGCGGAGGCGAAGCACTGGGTGATGTGGGATGAACCCCGGCTGGTGCACCGCGCGATCCTGGAGTTCGTGGCCAACCTGGGGAAGCCGTGACGGGGCGTCCCTGGATCCTCGTCACCGGCTGCTCCACGGGCATCGGCCGCCACCTGGTGGGGGCCCTGCGCCGGCGGGGCTGGGCCGTGGTGGCCACCGCCCGCAACGTCGCGACCCTGGGGGATCTGCCGGAGGGCCCTGACCTCCGGGTGCTGGCCCTGGACGTGTGCGACGGGGCCTCCATCGCCGGTGCGGTGGAGGCCTGCCGATCCCTGCGGCTCGTGGGCCTCGTGAACAACGCCGGCTATGGCCAGGTGGGCCCCCTGGAGCTGGTGACGGAGACGGAGCTCCGCCGGCAGTTCGAAACCAACGTCATCGGCCTCCATGCGGTGACCCGGGCCTTCCTGCCCCTGATCCGGTCCAGCGCATCCGAGGGGGAAGGGCGGATCGTGCAGGTGGCCTCCATGCTGGGCCGACTCTCCATCCCCCTGGCGGGCGTCTACAATGCCAGCAAGCACGCGGTGGTGGCCCTGGCGGAATCCCTCCGTCTGGAGATCGGCCGCGAGATCCCCGTGATCCTGGTGGAGCCCGGCGCGGTCCGCACGGAGTTCCGGGAGACCCTCACCCGGGCCTGGGGGGACCTGCCCGAGCGGGCCCGCGGAACGCGCTACGAAGCCACCCTCCGCGACTACATGGCGAAGCGCAAAGAGCTCAGCGAGGCCCACGCCCTGGATGCGGGCCGTTGCGCGGAGCGCATCGCCCAGGCGGTCAGCCGGCGGCGCCCGCCCCGCCGGATCGTCATCGGCAAGGATGCCTTCTGGGCGGGCAAGGCCAAGGCGCTGCTGCCGGCCTTCCTCTGGGAGCGGCTCCTGCGCCGGACCTATGGGCTTCGCTGAGGAGCTGGAGCGCCGCGGCTGGGCGCACCTCCCGGATCGCCTGTCGGATGCCGTTCTGGAGGACCTCATCCACCGCGTGCCGATGCTCGCCACGCCGTCGCGGCGACCCGTGCCCCTGGCCCCGCTCGCGGATTGGCTGGCCACGACGCCGCTGCCGGGCCTCATGGCCGAGCTGCTGGGGGTAGGGGCCCGCCCCACCCGGGCGCTGCTCATGGCCAAGGGTCCCGATCAGGCCTGGGCCATTGACTGGCACCGGGACACCACCTTCGCCGTGGCGGAACCGGCGGACGTGCCGGGCTTCGATGGATGGGTGAACAAGGGGCCCTTCTACCAGGTGCAGGCCCCCCCCGAATGGGTGGCCCGCATCCGCACCCTCCGCATCCATCTCGACGATGCCGGGCCTGAACAGGGTCCCCTCCTCGTGCGGTCCGGTTCCCATGTCGGCCATGGGGATGCACCCCAGGCGGTGCCCGCCCGCCGGGGGGAGGTGCTGGCCATGCACCCCCTGGTGCTCCATGCCTCGGAGCTCCCCAGGGACCTCGCTCCCCGGCGCGTGGTCCACGTGGAGTGGGCCGCCTTCGACCTGCCGGGTGGACTGAGGTGGGCCTGGTTCTGAGACCTCAGGAGGGGTGGCGCGCCACCTCCACGAGGGCCCGGGACCGCGCGATCCTGGGCGGGGCGGCGGAAGCTGGACGGGACCCGGCCATGCGCTGCAGGGTGGGCAGATCCAGGAGCTTCACCACCGGGAAGGTGTTCCGGATGAGCCCCATGTCCGCCAGGAGCTTGAAGGCCCGGGACACGGCGGCCCGCGTGCAGCCCATGTGCAGGCCCAGCTCGCCCTGATCTTCCCGGAACTCCAGCAGGGGGCTGTCGGGTCGGCGCTGTTGCTCGGTGAGGAGCACCTTGGCCAGGCGCTCGGGAACGGTGAGGAGGCTCAGGCCGTGGGCCACGTCCATCAGGTGGCGCACCCCGGCGCCGAAATACCGCATCACGGCGTCCACGCCAGCGGGCTCCGTCAAGGCCCAACGGCGGATGGATTCACCGGGGATGTAGAACCCGCGGCTCCGCCGGAGGCTGCGCACGCCGATCCCCGAGGGGCGCCCTTCGAAGAAGGGGATGATGCCCGTCACGGCGCCGGGCCTCAGGAAAGCCAACACCTGCTGATATCCGCGGGCATCGGTGTGCATCACCTTCCATTCGCCCTCGGCCAGCTGGAAGACGCCCTCCACCACCTGATCCTGGTGGTAGATCCAAGCGCCGTCCGCAAAGGAGCGCACCTCCTTGAGGCCATCCATCCGCTCCAGCACCGGCGCGGGGAGCGCCGCGAAGAAGTTCAGGCCACTGGGGTCCGGAGTGGTGAGCAGGTGGGGGAGTGGTGGAGGCATGGGGACACCCGGTCAAGACACCATCTGGATATCCGGAGATCCCCATCCGTAGAACCCACCGGTCCTGACGTCGGATGCGAGCCTGCAGCGGGGCCCCGGCTGCCGCGCATGGGGCGGTGGGGCCCCATGGGTTTCAACATAGGTGGGTCCCGTCGCCGCACCATGGAAATCGTGATGCGGGTGGGGTGCAAGATCGACCTGATGAGCCCCTCAATAGCCGACCGCTGGGCTCATGATTCGGGTCACCCGGGCGCAAACCCATATTGGCGCCGCTTCCACACCGGGGGGGGTGCATGGCCGTCTCCGGAGGATCCCTTCCGTCACCACCGGGCCGGGTGGTGAATCCACATCCGCCCTCCACCTTCCATTCCGGGTTGGGATGGAGGGTGAGGCGCTATCGCATTGATGCCAGGAGGCAGCCATGATCGTTCGAGACCTCTGCAATCGCACGCCCGTTTCCTGCCGGGAGGACGCGAACCTCTCCGAAGTGGCCGGTCTCATGTGGGAACACGACTGCGGCCTGATCCCCGTGCTCGAGGAGACGGGGAAGGTGGTGGGGGTGATCAGCGACCGCGACATCTGCATGGCCCTCGGAACCCGCGATGTGCGGGCTTCCTCCCTCCGGGCCCGGGAGGTGATGTCCACGCCGATCCACGCGGTGCATCCGGAAGACTCCCTGTCCCTGGCCATGCGGTACATGCGCCAATACCAGGTGCGCCGGCTCCCGGTGGTGGATGGCCTGGGCCGCCTCCTCGGCCTGCTCTCCCTGAACGACCTCATCCTCGAGGCCCAGGAAGATCTGCCGGGCAGCCCCAGCCTCCTCGTCTACGGGGAGGTGATGCAAACCCTCAAGGCCATCGGAACGCATCCGGTGGCCTGGATGGAATCCGAAGCCACGCTGGCCCACGCCTGATCCCCGGAGCCTCCCATGGTCCTCCCCGAGACCTTCCTCACCCCCCGGCACACCATCACGATCGTCCTGGCCGGGGGGCGGGGGGAGCGGCTCAAGGGGCTGACCGAGCGGGAATCCAAGCCGGGCCTCGACTTCGGTGGGCAGTTCAAGATCATCGACTTCACCCTGTCCAACTGCGTGAACTCCGGCTTCCGGCGGGTGATGGTGCTCACCCAGTACAACGCCCATCGCCTGTTGGAGCACCTGCAGAAAGGGTGGGGGTTCCTGAACGGTCCCCTGGGGGAGTTCATCCAGCCCTATCCGGCAGAGCAGGGGCCCGGCCACGACTCCTGGTACAAGGGCACCGGCGACGCGGTGTACCGCAACCTCCACCATGTCATGGCCCACAGCCCCCGCAACGTCCTGGTCCTGGCGGGGGACCATGTGTACCGCATGGACTACAAGGCGTTCCTGCAGGACCACCTCGCCGCCGACGCGGACCTCACCATCGCGTGCCTGGAGGTGCCGAAGGCCGAGGCCTCCACCTTCGGCGTGGTGCAGGTGGATGCGCGGAACCGCATCACGGGGTTCTTCGAGAAGCCCGCGGATCCCCCCGCGCTGCCCGGGGCCCCGGACCGGGCCTTGATCAGCATGGGGATCTACTTCTTCAAGGCCGGCTTCCTCTACGACGTGCTGAAGGGGGATGCCTTGGATCCGCATTCCTCCCACGACTTCGGCAAGGATCTCATCCCGGCGATGGTGGCGAAGGGGGCCGTGGTGATGGCCCACCGCTTCGAGCAGAGCCAGGTGGCGGCCGGGCCGGGGCCCCTCTATTGGCGTGACGTGGGGACGCTGGATGCCTTCTGGAAGGCCAATCTGGATCTCACGCGGGAGGATTCGCCGTTGGACCTCCACGATGAGGCCTGGCCCATCTACACCCATCTCGGCCAATGCCCCCCGGCCAAGCTCATGCACACGGAGCTGGGGCCCTCCCCGGGCGGCTTCGAGAGCCTCGTGGCCGCGGGCTGCGTGCTGGATGGCGCCACGGTCCGGGGATCCCTGCTCTCCACGAAGGTGTCCATGCACCATGCAAGCAAAGTGGAGGAATCGGTGCTCCTGCCTGGCGCGGAGGTCGGTGAGGGCGCCCAGCTGAAGCGGGTGCTCGTGGGGCGTGGTTGCCGCATCCCCCGGGGTCTGGTGGTGGGCGAGGATCCGGAAATGGACGCCCGGCGCTTCTACCGGACGCCGGGGGGCATCACGCTCATCACGCAGGGGCCGCTCGCCGTCCTGGAGGCGGGCGCGTGAGGATCCTGCATGTGGCCACGGAGCTCTTCCCCCTCTTCAAGGTGGGCGGATTGGGGGATGTCCTGGCGGGCCTTCCCCTCGCCCAGGCCACCCAAGGGGAAGATGTGCGGATCCTCCTGCCGGGGCTCGCGGCGCTGGGGCCCCTGGTGGTGGATCTGGAGCGCCTGCACTGGCCGGGGCTGCCCCGGGCCCTGGGGCGGGGGCGGAGCCCCGCGGGCCTGCCCCTCTACCTCCTGGACATCCCCTCGCCCTATTCCGCGGAAGGCCCCGCCTACCGGGACCAGGCCGAGGGCGCCGCCGACCTGGGTCTGCTGGCTCAGGTGGCCACCCGCCTCGCCCTGGAGGGCGATGGGCAGGGCTGGCGCCCGGAGGTGGTGCACGCCCACGACTGGCCGACGGGACTCGTGCCCGCCCAGCTGGCCCAGGTTCGAGGTCCCCGCCCGAGGACAGTCTTCACCATCCACAATGCCGCCCATCAGGGACTCTACCCCCGCAGGACCTTTCCGAGCCTGGGCCTGCCGCCCGAAGCCGACACTCCCGAGGGGGTGGAGTTCTACGGCCAGGTGAGTTTCATCAAGGCGGGGGTGCGGTACGCGGACAAGCTCACCACCGTGAGCCCCACCTACCGCCAGGAGCTCCTGCGCGCCGGGGAGGGCATGGGCCTGGAGGGCCTGCTCCAGGCCCGATCCGCGGATTTCATCGGCATCCTCAACGGAGTGGACGCGGCCACCTGGGATCCCCGCACGGATGCGGCCCTGGCCCTGCCCTTCGACGAGGGCTCCCTGGGCCTGAGGGCCGTGAACAAGCGTGCGCTCCAGCGGGAGCTGGGCCTGGAGGAGGACGAATCCGTCCCCCTGGCGGCGGTGGTCAGCCGCCTGGACGTGCAGAAGGGCTTGGATCTGGTGCAGGCCAATGCGGAATCGATCCTGGCCCGGGGGGCCCAGCTGGCGGTGCTGGGCGTGGGGGATCCGGAACTGGAGGCCTCCTTCCGGTCCCTGAGCGTCCGGCACTCGGGGCGCATCGCCTTCGCCCGCACTCACGATGAGGACCTGGCCCACCGGTTCTTCGGCGCGGCGGATTTCGTGCTCCTGCCCTCCCGGTTCGAGCCCTGCGGCCTCACCCAGCTGTACGCCATGCGCTATGGGGCCCTGCCCATCGCCCGGTGCACGGGTGGGCTGGCGGATACCGTGGTGGATCCCGAGTTCGGGCGTCCGGCCGCGGGGCCCCCCACGGGCTTCGTCTTCACGGAGCCCACGGCGGAGGCGCTGGGGGGGGCCCTGGAACGGGCCTTCCGGGTGCGGGAGGAGATCCCCGAACAGCTGGAGGCCCTCCAACGGGGTGCCATGGCCCGAGATTCCGGCTGGGCGGTCCCGGCCCGGGCCTATGGCGCCCTCTACCGAACCGCGATGGATCCGCCCTGAGGTCAGCCATGAACCATGCATCGCTCTGGTCGGAGCTGGAAATCCATCCCCTGGCGGGATGGCTGCGGGCGGCTTCCGGCCCCCTGCCGGAGGTGGACCCCGAAGGCCGGTTGCTCTGGTGCGGCATCGGGGGTTCCTGGATGCCGGCCGAGACCCTCGTCCGGGCCCTGGGGGGCCCCGGGGCGCAGGCCCGCTGGGTGCCGCTGGTGTCGCCCGAGCCCGTGCCCCTGGTGCTGGGGCGTGGGGATCAGCTCGTGTTCGCCTCCCGCAGCGGGCACACCCTGGAGCTGTGGACCTGGATCGGCCGCCTCCGCTCCTTGCCCGGGTGGGGCCGCTGGCGGCGACCTCCCGTGGTGATCACGCGGGACGATGGCAATCCCCTGGCCCGTTGGGCCCGGGAGGAGCGCTGGCCCCTCTTGCCCGTCCCGGCCTCCGTGGGCGGCCGCTTCTCCGCCTTCAGCCCGGTGGGGGCGCTGCCCCTCGCCTGGATGGGCCGGAACCCGGGGGTGTTCTTCGAGGCCGGGCAACGGGTGGTGGATGAGGTGGCCGGAGCCCGGGGGCACTGGGGCAAGCGGGTCTGGGGCACCGTGGACCGCCTGTTGGAGACCCACCGGCGGGGCATCCACACCTGGGCCTTCCTCACCTACACCGCGGGGCTGGAGGCGCTGGGCAAGTGGTGGGTGCAGCTGGTGGCCGAGAGCCTCGGCAAGCAGCGGTCGGACGGCTCCCGCATCGGGCTCACGCCCCTGGCGGCGCTGGGTCCCCAGGACCAGCATGCCCAGCTGCAGCGCTGGATCGCTGGACCCCGGGATCTGGGGGTGGTCCTCACCACCTGGGCCCACCACGCCTTCGAGACGCCCCTGGACCTGCCCGCGGCCTGCCCCTGTCCTGGACTGGAAGCCTGCACGCCCCTGCAGATCCTCGCCGCCCAGGCCCGGGGCACCCACGGGGCCCTGCGTGATGCCGGCGTGCCCGTGATCCACTGGCATGAGGCTGAAGGCCTCACCTTGGAGGCCCTGGCCTCGTTGATGATGGCCTGGCAGATCACCGTGGCGCTGCTGGGCCTGGCGCTGGGGATCGATCCCTTCGACCAGCCCGCGGTGGAGGCGGGGAAGCGGGGCACGGAGCACGTGCTCCACCTGGCGGCCAAGGAGCCGGCCCGGGCCTGACCCGGGCCCCGGCCTCACGGGGAGGGCATCTGGCAGGAGGAGGCCAGGGCCGCGGGCAGGTAGAGCTGCTGCACGTAGTCCATGACCATGCGATCCGCATTGAAGCGCCAGGCGAGCGTACGGATGGAGCGTTTCACCCGTTGCATCCACATGCTGGGGACACCCGAGGAATCCCGCAGGTAGTAGAGGGGCACCACCTCCTCCTCCAGGACGCGGAACAGGGATTCGGCATCCCGCGCGTTCTGGACGGCGAGGTTCGCGTGGGTGCCCCCTTCGCCGATGGCGAAGCCGTTGTGGCCATCGAAGGCCTCGGCCCACCAGCCGTCGAGGATGGAGATGTGGAGGCCCCCGTTCATCACCGCCTTCATCCCGCTGGTGCCGCAGGCCTCCAGGGGCCGCACGGGGGTGTTGAGCCAGCCGTCCACGCCTTGGTAGAGCTGACGTCCCACGTGGATGTTGTGGTTCTCCACGAAGGCGATGCGGTGGGCGAAGCGGGGATCGTCCGTGAGGCGCACCACCTGCTGGATGAGGGCCTTGCCCGCCTGATCCGCGGGGTGGGAACGGCCGGAGAAGATGAGGTTCACGGGCCGCTCCGGGTGGTTGAGGAGGGCCGCCAGGCGATCCAGATCCTGGAAGAGCAGGTCCACCCGCTTGTAGGGCACGAAGCGGCGGGCGAAGCCCAGCGTGAGGGCTTCGGGCTGCAGCAGGGGTGGATCGAGGGTCGGGAGCCCCAGGCGGACCCGGGTGCGGGCCACATGATCCCGCACGTAGCGGAGCACCCGTGCCTTCAGGATCTGGCGCATCTCCCAGATCTCACCGGGATCGATGTCCTCGATCTTGGTCCACGTGGAGGGCCGGGCGAGGCCCTCCACCCAATCCGGTCCCAGGTGCACCTTGTAGACCTCGTTCATCTCCGGCGCGAGCCAGGTGGCCAGGTGCACGCCGTTGGTGACGTGGCCGATGGGCACTTCCTCAAGGCTCCGGCCGGGCCACAGCCCCTGCCACATCTCCCGGGCCACGCGGCCATGGAGGGCGGAGACGCCATTGGCCCGCCGGGAGTAGCGGAGGGCCAGCACGGTAGGGAGGAAGGGCGAGTGGGGATCGCCGGGGTTGTTGCGGCCCAGCCCCATCACCTCCTGAAGGTGCAGCCCCAGGCCGTCCGCCAGGGGGCGGAGGTGCTCCTCGGCGAGGTCCGGGGGGAAGTGGTCGTGGCCGGCGTCCACGGGCGTGTGGGTGGTGAACACCGTGGCGGAGGCCGCTTCGCGCAGCGCCTTCCAGGGGTCCATGGCCTCGGCCTCCACCCGCTGGCGGGCCCACTCCAGGATGGCGAAGGAGGAGTGACCCTCGTTGAGGTGGAAGACGGAAGGGTGCAGCCCCAGGGCGCGCAGGGCCCGGGCGCCGCCCACGCCCAGCAGCAGCTCCTGCTGGATGCGGATGCGCTGGTCCCCGCCGTAGAGCCGGGCGCCCAGCTTCTTGTCCTCCGGGCTGTTGCCGGGGTCATCCGTGTCGAGCAGCAGGAGGCGCACACGTCCCACCTCCGCCATCTGGATGCGCAGGTACACCGTGCGTCCCGGCAACTCCACGCCCACACGCAGGGGCGAGCCGTCGGGCTCCAGGGCCATCTCCAGGGGCAGGTCCTCGATGGAGTAGGGCTCGTTCACATCCTGCTGCCAGTACTGGGCGTCCAGCACCTGGTGCACGTAGCCCTCCCGGTAGAGCAGGCCCACGCCCACGAGGGGCAC
>DATFAX010000149.1:0-2212 GCA_035254125.1 Holophagaceae bacterium
GTTGGTCACTCCCTTGGAATCCGCGGTGTTCCCTCGCGCGCCCGTCTGGCATACTGGAAGACCGTCTTTCCGCAGAGGCTTGCCGCTTCCCGGCCTGCCCGCGTCGCATTGAAAAAGGGAAAGGAGACCCATGTCCACCGCGCTTGCAGAGACTGCCGCTGGTCAGGCGACCAAGGTCAACGATTTCTCGATCGAGGTAGCCACCGTCAACGGTTCGGGCTCCCAGACCGCGAACACCGTGCTCATGCGCTCCATCTTCCAGATGGGCGTGCCCGTGAGCGGGAAGAATCTCTTCCCCTCCAACATCGCGGGGCTCCCGACCTGGTTCACCATCCGCGCCAATGCCCAGGGCTACGTGGCCCGGAAGGCCGGCAACGAGCTGATCATCCTCATGAACCCGGAGACGGCGAAGGAGGACATCGCCAAGGCCGAGCCCGGCACGCTGGTGATCTACGACGAGCCCCTGAAGCTCGACGCGCTGCGCTCCGACCTCACCTTCTGCGCCGTGCCCTTCCAGAAGATCGTCACCGCCGCCTGCCCCGAGCCCAAGCTCCACAAGCTCGTGAAGAACATGATCTACGTGGGCGTGGCCGCCCAGCTCCTCGGCATCGACATGGAGCAGGTGAAGAAGGCCATCGCCAAGCAGCTGGACGGCAAGCAGAAGGCCATCGACATCAACCAGGCCGCCGTGGACGCGGGCTTCGAGTGGGCGAAGGAGAACCTGCCCGCCCAGAAGCACATCGCGGTGAAGGCCGACAACAAGACCCAAGGCAAGATCATCATCGACGGCAACGCGGCCTGCGCGCTGGGCGCCATGTTCGGCGGCGTGACCGTGCTGGCCTGGTACCCCATCACCCCCGCCAGCAGCCTCTCCGAGAGCCTCATCGAATACGCCGAGGAGTACCGGAAGGATCCTGCGACCGGAAAGCCCAACTTCGTCCACGTGCAGATGGAGGACGAGCTGGCCTCCGCCGGCGCCGTGCTCGGCGCGGGCTGGGCGGGCGCCCGGTCCATGACCACCACCTCGGGCCCCGGCATCTCCCTCATGAGCGAGTTCATCGGCCTCGGCTACTTCACCGAGATCCCCGGCGTCTTCTTCAACGTCGCGCGCACGGGTCCCTCCACGGGCCTCCCCACGCGCACCATGCAGGGCGACATCGAGATCTGCGCGAAGTGCAGCCACGGCGACACCCTGCACATCAACCTCTACCCCGGGAACATGCAGGAGTGCTTCGACTTCTCCATGGAGGCCTTCAACCTCGCCGAGCGCTTCCAGACCCCGATCTTCGTCGTCACCGACCTGGACCTGGGCATGCAGAACTGGGCCTCCGATCCCTTCGCGTATCCCGAGAAGCCCTTCGATCGCGGCAAGGTGCTCGATGAGAAGGGCCTGGCCGAGGCCAAGGACTGGGGCCGCTACAAGGACGTGGACGGCGACGGCATCCCCTACCGCACCCTGCCCGGCACCCCCGGTGGCAAGGGCGCCTACTTCACCCGCGGCTCCGGCCACAACGCCATGGCCCAGTACTCGGAGAAGCCCGAGGACTACAAGGACCTGGTGGACCGCCTCCGCAAGAAGTACGAGACCGCCAAGTCCTTCGTCCCCAAGCCCGTCTTCCGCAACCTGGGCTCCGACAAGGGCATCCTGGCCTTCGGGTCCTCGGACCCCGGCGTCATCGAGGCCCAGGACATCCTGCAGGCCCAGGGCCTGAAGCTGGACTACCTGCGGCTGCGCGCCCTCCCCTTCACCGCCGAGGTGGACGCCTACATCAAGGAGAAGAAGGTCATCTATGTCGTCGAGCAGAACCGCGACGCCCAGATGGCCGCCCTGCTGAGGGAGTTCTACCCCGAGGCCGCCACCAAGTTCCGCAGCGTCCTCCATTACACGGGCATGGCGCTCGACGCCAAGACCGTGGTGGACCAGATCAACGGCTACGAGAAGTAAGGAGGACGACATGACCACCACCGCGACCCCTACCGCTCCCACCAACAAGATCGGCCTAACCAAGCAGGACTACGTGGGCTCCAAGTCCACCCTCTGCGCCGGCTGCGGCCACGACAGCATCACGGCCCAGCTGATCAACGCCGCCTTCGAGATGAACATCGAGGCGTACAAGGTCGGCAAGTTCTCCGGCATCGGCTGCTCCTCCAAGACCCCGGCCTACTTCTTCAACCAGGCCTGGGGCTTCAACAGCGTCCACGGCCGCATGCC
>DATFAX010000150.1:0-20728 GCA_035254125.1 Holophagaceae bacterium
CGGCCACGCCATCGAGTGCCGCATCAACGCCGAGGATCCCTGGAAGTTCACCCCCAGCCCCGGCCGCATCACCGCCCTGAACTTCCCCGGCGGCCCCGGCATCCGTGTGGACACCGCCATGCACCAGGACGCCGTGATCCCGCCCACCTACGACAGCATGATCGCCAAGCTCATCGCCTACGGCAGCGACCGGGACGAGGCCCTGGCCCGCATGCGCCGCGCCCTCGACACCCTCGTCGTGGAAGGCGTGAAGACCACCGGCCCCCTGCACCGCAAGATCATCGACCACCCGGACTTCATCTCCGGCGGCTTCTCCACCAAGTGGATGGAGAAGTTCATGGATGAACTGAAGGCCGAGCAGAACGCCGCCAAGGGCTGAGTGCCCCCCGCAGAACGACGCAGGCCCCCGGATCGGGGGCCTGTTTCGCTACAATGGAAGTGCGCCGCTTTAGCTCAGTTGGTAGAGCACCTGCCTTGTAAACAGGATGTCATCGGTTCGATTCCGGTAAGCGGCTCCATCACCCAGACCCATCCGTTCCCCTCGACCCGCTTACCGGAATGGAATCGATGAGTGGGATCGCGGAGGGCCTCCAGTGGAGGCCCGGGAGCCATACCGGCAGACCGCGCAGCGGGCTGCCGATCGGTTCGGGGCGATGCCGGGCCCAACCTGGGGCTCCATCACCCAGACCCATCCGTTCCCCTCGACCCGCTTACCGGAATCGAGCCGATGAGCTGGCTCCACCTCCGGGAGCCCCACGGATTCCCGTACCCGCAGCCGTCCCTCCATGCCACAGTGCGAGATCCCCTCCCCGAGGTCTCCATGCTCCCGAAGGTCCCCCTCCTCCTCGCGCTCTCGACGGGCTTGGCCTGGGGTCAGGCCAAGCCCGTCGTCCTGAAAGCCGCGCGCCTCTGGGATGGGAAAGGTGACGCCGCCCTCAAGGAGGGCATGGTGATCCTCCAGAACGGCCGGATCACGGCCGTAGGCTCGGGGCTGCCCGTGCCCTCCGGTGCGGAGGTGATGGACCTCGGCAACGCGACCCTGCTCCCCGGCCTCATCGATGCGCACACGCACCTCCTGCTGCAGGACCTCGAGGCGAAGGATTTGAACCGCCAGGATGAGCTGATCTTCCGCCCCATCTACGCCCAGGGAACACCCCTCCGCACCCTCGTCGGGGCGGCCAATGCGAAGGCGATGCTGGAGGCCGGCTTCACCACCGTGCGGGACCTGGGGAATTCCGGGCTGAACGGCGACCTCGCCCTGCGCGATGGCATCCGCATGGGCCTTGTCCCCGGTCCCCGCATCGTGGCCTCCAGCCGTGCCCTTGCCCCGCTTGGCGGGCAGTTCTCCCGCCTGACCCGCGAGGCCCGAACCCTCGAGGGCCAGGAGTACGCCGAGGTGGCGAGCCCCGAGGAGGCCCTGAAGGCCACCCGAGAGGCCTTCGCCGATGGGGCCGACTGCATCAAGGTCATCGTGGACGCCCGATTGTCGCTGGGCCTGGCGGAACTCAAGGCCATCGTGGGAGAGGCCCATCGGATGCACCGGAAGGTCGCCGCCCACGCCGTCAGCGATGCCGCCGTGGACGCCGCCCTTGAGGCGGGGGTCGATTCCCTTGAGCACGGCTACCACCTCAAGGAGGCCCAGGCCAAGGTCATGGCGCAACGGCACATCTTCCTAGTACCTACGGATTTCTCTTCGCAGACCCTGGAGCCCTTCTCCCCTACGCCCGAGGACCGCGCCGACGTCCAGAAGGCTCTGGAGGGCAATCGGCGGAGGCTCCTCACGGCCAAGCGTCTGGGCGTGCCCATCGCCCTGGGTTCCGATGCCTACTTCACTTGGGGAGGGCGCTCCCGGGGCGAGTCCGCGAAGGACGTCTTCCGGGCCTTCGTGGAGTCGGGACTCACCCCCGTGGAGACGCTCCGGGCCGCCACCCGAGATGCGGCCGAGCTCTTGGGCCTCGCCGGCGAGGTGGGCACCTTGGCACCCGGCGCAGTCGCCGATGTCATGGCCGTGGAGGGTGATCCCCTCGTCGATGTGGCGGCCCTCTCCCAGGTCCGCCTCGTCCTGCAGGGGGGTCGCGTCGTCGCCCGGCGCCTCCCGGCCCCTTGAGCCCCTAGCCCTGGATCTCGAACAGCCGATCGAAGTTCACCACCAGGATCAGCTTCCGCACCGCTTCGCTGGGACGGCGGATCACCAGCTTCACCCCGGCGGCGGCGGCCCGCTCACGCATCAGGAGCATCAGGCCCAGGGCGCTGGAATCCAGGTAGCTGAGGCCGGAGAAATCCAGGGTGACGGCCTTGGCCCCGGTGCGCTCCCACAGCTGCGTCAGCGCCGCCTTGAAGGTGGGATGGTCCTCGAAGGTGAAGCGGCCCGTCAATTCGAGGACGGTGGAGGTCCCGTGGACCCTGGGCTGGATTTCCATGTGGCGCGACTCCGCGAGCTCCGGGCCGCATCCCGCTCCCGGGGCCGGCCCTGGGGACACTCTAATCCGGATCCGCCGTGATCGGGTGCGCCATCACCTGGACAGCCGGGGGTGCGCCCGGACTCAGCTCCCGCCCAAGCCCTCCGATGAAGCGAGCAACCCCCGAGGTTCCGCATGGGCTCCCCCATCCGCCGCATCGCGCTCACCACCGGAGGCGGCGACGCCCCGGGCCTCAACGCCGTCATCCGGGCGGTCACGCTGGCCGCCATCAACCGGGGCTGGGAGGTCTACGGCATCCGCGATGGGTTCAATGGCCTGCTCTACCCGGAGCGCTACGAGGAGGGCGGCCTCCTGCGCCTCACGAAGGACCGGGTGCGCGGCATCGGCCATCTGGGCGGCACGATCATCGGCACCACGAACAAGGGCAACCCCTTCCGGATCCCCATCACCCTGCCCGATGGCACCGCGCGGGAGGTGGACCGCAGCGACGAGCTGCTGGCCTCCTTCGCCAAGCACGGGCTGGACGCCCTCCTCGCCATCGGCGGCGACGGCACCCTCACCATCGCCCACCAGCTCCACCTCAAAGGCCTGCGCGTCATCGGCGTGCCCAAGACCATCGACAACGACCTGGACAAGACCGCCACCACCTTCGGCTTCGACACCGCCGTGGCCTTCGCCACCGAGTGCCTGGACCGCCTCCACAGCACCGCGGAGAGCCACCAGCGGATCATGGTGGTGGAGGTCATGGGCCGCTACGCCGGCTGGATCGCCCTCCATGCGGGCATCTCCGGCGCCGCCCACGGCATCCTGATCCCGGAGATCCCCTTCGACCTGGACCTCCTGGCCGACAAGGTGCGGGAGCGGGAACGCACCGGCCGTCCCTACGCCCTCATCATGGTGGCCGAGGGGGCCCAGCCCCGGGGCGGCGGTCGCGCCCTCCTCGCCGACCAGGAGGCGGGCCACGCGGAGCGCCTGGGGGGCATCGGCGAACAGGTGGCCCGGGGCCTGCAGGCCCGCACGGGCAAGGATGCGCGCACCGTGGTGCTGGGCCACCTCCTCCGCGGCGGCAGCCCCACCACCTTCGACCGCCTCGCGGCCCTGCGCTTCGGCGCCGCCGCCGTGCGCGCCCTGGAGGCCGGGCTCTCCGGCGTCATGGTGGCCCTCGCCTATCCCGACGTGAACCACGTGCCCCTGGAGGAGGTGGCGGGCCGCATGAAGGGCGTGCCCCTGGACGGCGACACCGTGCGCACGGCGCGGGACCTGGGGATCTCCTTCGGCGATTGACCGCTACACTGATCCCATGAACCGCGCCCGCCTCTGGTCCGCCCTCCGCGCCCATCCCCTGTCCGGCTGGATGTCGCCCGAAGGCCAGTCCCTGCCCGACATGGGCTCCCAGACGCGGCTCTTCTGGTGCGGCATCGGCGGCTCCGTGCTGCCCTCCCAGACCATCGTGCGGGCCCTGGGTTCCTCGGGGACCCGCCAGGCCTTCGTGCCCCTGCAGAGCCCCGAGCCCATGTCCCTCCACCTGGAGTCCACGGACCGCGTGGTCCTCGCCTCCAAGAGCGGCAACACCCTGGAGCTGTGGACCTGGATCGGGCGCCTCCGCGCCCTGGGCGACCTCACGTCGCTGCGCCACCGACCCCTCGTCATCACCCAGCCCGACGGCAACCCCCTGCACCGCTTCGCCCAGGCCGAGGGCTTCGAGGTGATCCCCTTCCCGTCCACCACGGGCGGCCGCTTCAGCGCCTTCACGGCCATCGGCACCCTGCCCCTGGCCTGGCTGGGCGGCGACGTGGAGGCCTTCCTGGGCGGCGCCCGGGAAGCCGTGCGCCAGGCTGAAGCCGGGACCGGCGTGTGGGGCCAGCGCGTGTGGGAGTCCGTGACGCGCCTCCACGAGGGCTACCTGCAGGGCGTGCAGACCTGGGCCCACCTGCCCTACGTGCAGCGCCTGGACCGCCTGGGTGCCTGGTGGGTGCAGCTGGTGGCCGAGAGCCTGGGCAAGAAGGCCCAGGACGGCACCCTGCGCGCCCTCGATCCCATCCGCGGCCAGGGCCCCATGGACCAGCACGCCCAGCTCCAGCGTTGGCTCGGCGGCCCCCGGGAAGTGGGCGTCTTCATGGTCACCCTCACCGCCAGCGCGGGGGCCGAATCCCTGGATCTGCCCGTGCAGTGCCCCTACCCCGGCCTCGCCCGCTGGCGCGGCAGCGACATCCTCCAGGCCCAGGCCGAAGGCACCCTGGAGGCCCTGCAGGCCGCCGGCGTCCCCACCCTCCACTGGCACCTGGATCGCCTCGACGAAGCGACCCTGGGCGCCTACCTCATGAGCTGGCAGCTCATCGTGGGCCTGCTCGGCATGGCCCTGGAAGTGGATCCCTTCGACCAGCCCGAGGTGGAAGCCGGCAAGCGGAGGACCCTGGCCAAGCTGGGCCTGTAGCCCCTACCCTTCGGCCACCATCTCCAGAAACGCCTTCGCCGCGTGGCTCAGGGGCCGCTTCTCCACCCACAGGAGGTGGATGGGCCGCTCGGCCTTCACTTCGGGCACCTGCACTTCCTTGAGCAGACCCGTGGCGAGGTCCTGCTCCACGGTGACGCGGGGGAGGAAGGCGACGCCCATGCCGCCGGCCACCATGCGGCGGATGCTCTCGACGGTGGGCATCTCCACGGCCATGTCGAGGGTCACCTTGTGGCGGTGAAACTCGCGGAGCACCACTTCGCGGTAGGGGCTCGCCACGTTGTGGGCCACGAAGGTCTCCTTGCCCAGCTCCTGGATGGCCACAGTCTTCTTCTTGGCGAGGCGGTGCTGGGGGCCCACCACAAAGGCCAGGTGGTCGCGGTAGAGCACGCGGGTGCCGAAGCGCTCGTCGCCGGGCTGGAAGCTGGCCACCCCAAAGTCCACGTCACCGGCCAGCAGGTGGTCGGGGATCTGGCTGCTGCGGGTGCGCTGCACGACGATCTGCACCTGGGGGTACTTCTCCCGATAGCGGATGAGGTGGGGCAGGAGGTAGAGGATCATGCTCTCGTTGGCGCCCAGGGCCAGCCGCCCCACGGCCTTGTGGCGCAATTCCGCCAGGCGGTTGAAGAGCTCCCGCTGGAGGTTCTGCTGGCGGCGCGCGGCATCCAGCACGATGGCGCCGGCGTCCGTGAGGGCCAGCTCGCGGCCCGAGCGGTCGATGAGCTTCTCGCCCACCTCCGCCTCCAGCCGCTGCACAGCCACGGATACGGCCGGCTGGGTGCGCTGCAGCTTCTCCGCCGCGCGGGTGAAGCTGCCCTCCTCCACCACGGTGAGGAAGACCTGCAGGGGGGTGACGTCGAGGCTCATGGTATCAATCCAATTTATGCAGCACCCACCAGCATCAACCCATCTTATGTCCCGATCAAGGGGCCCCCCTCCGGACGCGCAAGGGGCCCCGAAGGGCCCCTGCATGGGCGCTTGGCGTCCTAGAACCCGTAGCGCACCTTGGCCACGATCTCCCGGCCGCTGTCGGGCAAGGGCACGGTGGGGGTGGTGGGATCGTGGAAGGCCTGGATGAAGCCGGGCCGCTTGTCGCCGAGGTCGAAGCCACCGAGGCTCGCCGTCCAGGGGCCCTGGCTCCAGACCAGCTGCAGGTTCACGAGGAGGGCCGCATCGAACTTCTTCAGGACCACGTTGCCGGCGGTGGCGTCGTAGTCGTAGCCCCAGCGGTCCCCCATGAGGGCGAAGCTGGGATCCAGGCTGAAGCCCCCGCCCAGCTTGATGCCCGCGTACACGGCGTACTTGTTGGCCGAAGCGCCCAGGGTCCGGTCGTCGTGGCCCGGCACACTCCAGTCGGGGACCTGGTTGTCGAGCGCGTTGGCGGAGAAGCTCGCGTTGATGAAGCCCCAGGGTTGACGCCACTTCCACTCGAACTCTCCGCCCCTGGACGTGACCTCGGCGCCGTTCGTGTAGCCGGCGGCCCCGTAGACGAGGGGCTTCTCGAGTTTGGTCTGGAACAGCGTCAAGGTGAGCAGGCTGCCGCCGAGCTGCCAACCGCCCTCCAGCTCCAGGTCCCGGGTCTTCTCGGATTCGATCTTCGTGCCGGCCGTCGCCCGGTTGGCGAACACCTGCACGTTGGGGGTGCGGAAGGCCCCCGCGTAGAGCAGCTTCGCGTGGAAGGCACCGCCCACCCAGGTGATCGCGAAGCGCGGAACGAAGGCGGAACCCGCTTCGCTGTGGTCCTCGTAGCGGCCGCCCACCGTGACATTCACGGGCCCGCGGTAGGTGAGCTCCGCAAAGGCGGCGTTTACCCCGTAGGTCACCCGCTGGGCCCCGTCGAAGGTCACGCTGGTGAGCCCGGCACTGGAATCCGCCACGGACCCCGTGTCCGTGTAGCGCTCCAGGCCGGAGTTGAGGCCGAAGCTGGGGTTGATGTCCCAGCCCAGGGTGAGGCCCGCCTTGTCCCGCTGAACGGTGCGTTCCCGGCCGGGCTTGGACCAGGAGAGCACCCGGCGGTAGTCGTAATAGGGCGTCAGGGTGAGGGTGTCGCTCACCTTCCAGGCATAGCGCAGCTCCCCGTTCTGGCTGATGAAGCTGCGGGTGCCGGCCAGGGTCGGATCCTGGATCTTGTAATCCTCCAGGAGCCCCCGGAAGGAGAAGCCGCCGTTGCTGAAGCCCACGTTCGCCATGCGGGTCTTCATCTCGGAGCTGTCCCCGGCGTCGTGGCGCGTCCCGTCCGCCTCGGTGTAGGCGGCATTGCTCCGATGGCCATTGTCCGTGAAGAGGCCCACGGTGAGCTTCGAGTCCCCCCAGCTGGGGGCGATGAGGGCATTCAGGGCCCCGCGGGCCCGGCCGGAGGCGCTGCCGTACATCCCGCCCACGCCCACCTTCACGGCACCGCCGCCCCCCGTCAGGTCCTCCCCCTGCAGGGTCACGATCTTGATGACGGCCAGCTCCGCCAGGCCGCCGTAGATGGCGCTGCCGGGGCCCCGGATGATCTCGATGCGCTTGATCTGGTCGATGGGGAAGCGGTGACCCAGGAGCATATTGCCGTAGAGCAGCTCGGGCATCTCGATGCCGTCGAGCAGCACCAGGGCCTTGCCCTCGTAGGCCCACAGCCCCCGGGCGAAGAGCCCCGTGGCGCCCTCGCTGTCGAAGCCGAAGTCGAAGCCGGGCACCATGCGCAGCACGTCGATGAGGTCCCGAGCCCCCGTAGCCTGGATCTCCTCGTGGGTCAGCACGGTGATCACGCCGGGGCTCTCGCGGATCGTGGTGGCCTTGGCGCTGGCCACGGTCACGGGCGTGTTGAGGATGTCCAGCAGCTCCTTCTCCGTGGCGTCCTGAGCCACGAGGGAGAGGCTGAGCAGGGGGAGGAGGAGGGAAAGTCGGTGCATGGGCGATCCTCGCAATAAGTGACTGCCTCATCGGTGGCCCGATGCGGGACCTGTTATTCCGTACACTTCACTCCGGGAACCGGGTCGCCCCCGGCCGGCCCCCTGGAGCCCAAGGACGCGCATGCCCCGAATTGCCTGGAAAACCGCCCGCTGGATCGGAGCCGCCATCCTCCTTCTGGAGGCGGTCCTCGCCAGCCTGAGCCCCCCGGCCCGGGCCTGGCCCCTGGGCCTGCTCACGGCCGTGGTCGCGGTGCTCCTGGCCGAAGGCGCCTTCGCCCGACGGCGGGAGGACCCCGCCCTGGGCATGGACTGGCGGCCCCTCGTGGGCTTCGGGCTCCTGAGCACCTTCAACGTCACCCTCCAGCTCCTCCAGCTCTCGCTCTACGGCTACCAGGTCCCCCATCCGCCCCTGACCACGCTGCTGCTCTGGACCCCGGCCATGGGCTTCCTCCTGTTGGGGGTCTACCCCAAGGGCCTCCGGAGCCACCTGGGAGGAGCGCCCCTGCTGGATGGCGCCATCTTCGGCACCGCCGCGTACCTGGGCCTGTGGATCTGGTTGGTGCAGCCGATCCTCGGGGCGACGACCGTGGGGCCCTGGCCCGCCCTGTCCGTCCACACCACATTTCTGATGGCCTTCACCACCCTGGGCGTGGCCCTGCACATCGGCCTGGGGCGCGGCTTCGTGCTGGGCTCGCCCCTCGGGTTCATCACCTGCGGCATCGCCTGGGTGGCCGCCCTGCTGCCCTGGTGGGTGGCCGTGCTCCTGGGGGGGACCTTCCAGTTCTCCCATCCGGTTCGTCTGGCCCTCATCCCCGGATTCCTGCTGATCTACCTGGGCACGCAGGCCCCCTGGCCCCTCCGGCCCGGCCGGCCGCGGCCGGCCCTGCGCCTGGCCCTGCCCTACCTGCCCTCCACCCTGGCCTTCTTCGGCTTCCTGGCCCACTACCTGCCCGGGCACGCGGAGCGCGACTCCGCGGCCTTCGCGCTCCTGGGCTTGCTCGGCCTGCTCGTGCTGCTCCGCCAGGCCCTGACCCTGCGCCAGCTCCACCGCCTCAACCTGGGCCTAGAGGAACAGGTGGAGGTCCGCACCCGGGAGCTCACGCGGAGCCAGGGCCTCCTCCTGGAGACCCAGCAGAAGAACCTGGTGGCCACCCTCGGCGCGGGCATCACCCACGACCTCAACAACCTTCTGGGCGCGGCCCTGGGCAACCTGGACCTCCTCCGCCTCAAACCCGGAGCGGTTCCGGAATCCCCGGAGCTGCGGGGGCTCGAGCAGGCCCTGGAGCGCGCCAGCAACCTCTCCCGCAGCCTCATGGGCCTGGTCCGGGAAGGCCCTGGCCCCGGCCGCACCTTCGACCTCGCCGACCACCTGAAAGACCTCCACCCCCTGCTCCGCGCCATGGTGCCCCGCAACCTGGACCTGGTGTGGGAGCGGGAGGCGGTGCCCCTCCCCGTCCACGGGAATCCCGGCCAGGTGGATCAGGTGGTGGTGAACCTGGTGAGCAACGCCATGGACGCCACCCCCTCCGGGGGCCGCATCACCCTCCGCACCCGGCGCGACGGCCCGGAGGTGCTGCTGGAGGTGGCCGACACCGGCTGCGGCATCCCCGACCACGTGCGGGCGCACCTCTTCGAGGCCTTCCTCACCACCAAGCCCGCGGGCAAGGGCACGGGCCTGGGCCTCAGCTCCGTCCAGGCCGTGGTGGACCTCCTGGGCGGTCGGATCGAGGTGCAGACCCAGGCCCAGGTGGGCACGACTTTCACCGTCCGCCTGCCCCTGGCGTCGTAGGAGGGGCCCCGCGCTTGCGGTAGCCTGGAGTCGGACCTGACCCCATGCTTCCCCTCCTGCTCGGCCTCCTGCACGCCCTCGAACCGGACCACGTCGCCGTGGTCACGGGCGTGAGCCTGGAGGGCCAGCGTCGGGCCTGGCGCGTGGGCCTCGCCTTCGGCCTCTCCCACATGCTGGCCGTGGCCCTGCTGGCCCTGGCCACGATCCTGGCGGGCCATGCCCTGGCCGGGGACGCCGCCTTCCTCTGGCTCGATCGCCTCGCCTGGGGTTTCGTGATCCTCCTGGGCCTCTGGAACCTCGCCGGCGCCTTCGGCTGGCGCCGCATCACCCCGCAGCCCTCCGTGCACGCCCACGGCGCCCTCGTGCACGTGCATCCCGGTGCCAAGGCCCGCTTCCACCACAGCGCCGCCTGGCTGGGCGCCTTCTTCGGCCTGGGCGGTGTGCGGGGCTTCACCACCCTCCTGCGCGAGCATGGCTGGCAGGGCTTCGGCCCCTTCGCCGTGGCCCTGCTCTGCTTCGGCATCGGCATCACCGCCATGTTCATCTTCCTGGCCTGGGCCTCGGGCCTCCTGAGCCAGGCCCTGGAGGGCCCCCGGGGCCGCCGGACCCTGCTCGCCTGTTCCGGCCTGGGGAACCTCGCCGTGGGACTCTGGCTGTTGGTCCGTTAGGATCGCCCGCTGGGCCAGGGAGGGATTCCACCGGGGCTACCCGACCGGTCCGGAAGGGCTATGCTGGGCCCATCGCTCCGCGCCCATCGAGTTGGAAATTCCCTCGCGCGTGAGCGTCCAAGCCAAAGGAGGCCTCATGCTCAGCCACCTGAAGTGCCTTGCTCTGACCGCCGCCCTGGGCCTGGCCCTCGGGTGCGGTTCCAGCTCCACCTCCGGCAGCACCGCCGCCATGAACGTGCACGTGACCGACGGCCCCATCAGCGGCTACCAGGAGATCAACGTCCACATCCAGTCCGTGGAGATCAAAGGCGACGGTGGATGGATCACCCTGGGCACCCCCGACGTGACCCTGAACCTCCTCACCCTCACGGGCGGCGTCAGCCAGACCCTCGCCGCCGGCGCCACCCTGCCCGCGGGCCACTACGGCCAAATGCGCCTGATCCTGGGCGCCGGCAACACCGTGAAGCTGGCCGACGGCAGCGTGCATGACCTCACCGTGCCCTCCGGCCTGCAGACGGGCCTCAAGCTCACCGTGAGCTTCGACGTGGCCGCGGGCACCACCAAGGACGTGTGGATCGACTTCGATGCCGCCCACTCCATCCAGGTGGTGGCCACGGGCGCTTCCAGCAAGTTCATGCTGCGTCCCACCCTCCGTGCCTGCGACAAGGTGGCCACTGGGGCCATCTCCGGCACCTTCACGGACGCCGCCTCCAGCGCCCCCTTGGCCGGGGCCATGGTCTTCGCGGAGACGCTGGACGGCACCGGCGCGCCCCACCTTGTGCGCAGCACCGTCACCGACGCCGCGGGCCACTACCTCCTCGACCTGCTCCCCGTGGGCGCCTCCTACCACGTGGTGAGCCTGCCCCGGGTGGGCGCCCCGGCGGTGACCGCCTACGGCGCCCAGGCCAGCGACGCCCTCGCCGTGACGGCCGGGACCCCCGTGCTGACCTTCAATGCGACCTTCACGGCCGCCGTCGCCGTGGGCGGCGTGGGCGGCGACGTCACCCCCGTGGCCACCGCCGATCAGCACGACACTGTGGACCTCCAGCAGGCCCTGATGGCGGATGGCGCCAGCCACACCTTCATCGTGGACACGGTCATGGCCACGGTGGGCACCTCCACGGAGACCTATGCCTTCGCCAACCTGCCCGTGGGCACCTACGCGGTGCAGGGCCGGCGCAGCACCCTGAACGCCGACGGCTCCGTGACCGTGACGACCCCGGCGCCCCTGCCTGCCGCGGTCACGGCCGGCCTCACACTCTCGCTGGCCGTCACCTTCTGAGCCCGGGCCCGGATCGGGGGCCCTCCCGCTATCCTGGGGAGATGCCCCCGATCCCAGGTCCCCTGCATGGCTGAACGCCCCTCCGTGCTGCGCTCCGCCGCGGTGGTGGGGGCCTTCACCTTCCTGAGCCGCATCACGGGCATGCTGCAGAGCCGCATGCTGGCCGCCTACCTGGGCACCGGCCCCGCGGCCGAGGCCTTCGTCGTGGCCTACCGTCTGCCCAACCTCCTGCGCCGGTTCACGGCCGAGGGCACCATGACCGCCGCCTTCCTGCCCACCCTCAACGAGGTGGCCCAGCGGGATGGTGAGGACGCGGGCAAGACCATGGCCGCCCACTTCCTGGGCGCCCTGGCCACCTTCCTGGCCCTGGTGTGTCTCGTGGGCGTGGCGGCCATGGGGCTCATCACGGGCCTGCTGATGCTGGGCCGCCTGGCCCCGGGGCTGCCCATGGGCGAGCAGCTGGCCACCCTCTTCCGCATCCTCACGGGCGCCCAGCCCGCGCCGCCGGACCTGGCCCTCACGACGCTCGCCGGGCGCCTGATGTTCCCCTACCTCCTGCTGGTGAGCCTCACCGCGGGCCTTTCGGCAGTGCTCAACCTGAAGGACCGCTTCGGGCTCACGGCCAGCGTGAGCACCTTCTACAACCTGGCCTTCATGGGCTTCGGCTGGCTCTGCTTCCACCTGGGCCCCCGCGACTGGGGCCGGAATGCCGACGCCGCCACGGTGATCTTTGCGCTGGCGGTGCTGGCCGGTGGCCTGCTGCAGCTACTCATCCTCGTGCCCGCCTTCCTGCGCTTCGGCTACGGCATCCGGCCCGGCCTGCACCTGCAGGACCCCGGCGTGCGCCTGGCCCTGAAGCGCATGGTGCCCGGCATCCTGGGCTCCGGCGTGCACCCCATCAACGTGCTGCTCAGCACCTTCCTCGCCTCGCGCCTCGCCGTGGGCAGCCAGACGGTGCTCTTCAACAGCAACATGATGGGCGAGATGGTGCTGGGCCTCTTCGCCGTGAGCGTGGCCACCGTGAGCCTGCCCGCCATGAGCCGCCTCGCCGAAGCGGGTGACCTGCGCGGCCTGAACAAGGCCCTGGGCTCGGCCTGGCGCGCCACGGCCTTCCTCGCCATCCCCGGCGCCTTGGGCATGGCCGTGCTCGCCCAGCCCACCCTCGCCCTCATCTTCCAGAAGGGTCGCTTCACCGCCGCCGACGTGAGCTGGACCGCCTGGACCCTGGCCTTTCAAGCCGTGGGCATCCCCTTCATCGGCGCCTCGCGCATCGGCACCCAAGCCCTCTACGCCCTCAAGGACTATCGGGGGCCCGCCCAGGCCGCCCTGATCAGCATGGGTGCCAACCTCGTGCTCTCTTGGTGGCTCCTGCAGATCTGGGGCACCGGCGGCATCGCGCTGGCCAACGGCCTCGCCAGCATGCTGGGCCTGGGCTACGTACTCCTGCGCCTGCGCGGGCGCCTGGAGTTGCCCATCCTCTTCACCTTTGTGGGCTGCGGCCTCTTCACCCTCGCCGCCCTGCCCATGGGCCTCGTGGCCGCCTGGGGGGGCCGGACCCTGGGCCTCTTCGGAACCTACCAGGGCGTGACCGCCACGGCCCTGCGCCTCCTCCCCCTCATCCTCCTGAGTGCGGCCGTGTACTTCGGCCTGCTCCTCGCGGTGGGCAACCGCGAAGCCAAGGGGCTCTGGGATCGCGTGGCCGCCCGCCTGAACCGCTGATCGGGGTGTGACGCGTCAAACGCAGGCCTGGCGCGGGTTTGAGACGGATTCTCTGCCAAAGGCGTGACCGGCATCATGGGATGCGCGGGCGGAGCGGCCCATCTTGGGAAGGCCCTCTTCAGGAGCTCCCCCATGCGGAAACTCGCCCTCCTCCCCCTCCTCGCCCTGCTCGCGGCCCCGGCCCTGCAGGCCAAGCTCCCCTGGACCAAGAAAGCCCAGGCCCTGGGCTTCACCAACGTGAAGAACTGCCAGTCCTGCCACGCCACCGAGAAGCCGAAGAAGGGCGATGCCCTCACCGACATGGGCAAGTACCTCATGGACCGCAAGGCCAAGGAGAAGGCCGCCGAAGTGGACCTCGCCTGGCTCAAGGACTACAAGGGCAAGTAAGACCGCAACCCCCTTCCCGAAGGCCGCGCCTCCTCGTGGAGGTGCGGCCTTCGGCGACGGCAGCCGGAGCCCCGTTGCCCCGGTCGCGCCCGACCGCGCACACTGGGCGGGGTCGCGGGACGCACGGGGAGCGCTGAGGGCATGGACATCGAAGGCATCCGCCAGGCGCTCGCCGCAGGCCGCCCCGTCCCCGACGCCGACTTCGACGCACACCTGCCCGAGGCCCACCGCCCTGCCTCCGCCCGCTTCTGGACCCCCGTGGCCGTGGCCCTGCACATGGCCCGCTGGTTCACGGAGGCGGGCGCCACCTGCGTGCTGGACTTCGGCTCCGGCGTGGGCAAGGCCTGTGTCGTCGGGGCCCTCGCGAGCCCCCTACGCTTCACGGGCCTGGAGCACCGCCCCCACTTCCTCCCCGACGCGCGGGCCCTCGCCCGCACCTTCGGCGTGGCCGATCACGCCACCTTCGAGATCGGTGGCTTCGAGGCGGCCGACGTCGCGGCCTTCGATGCGCTCTACCTCTTCAACCCCTTCGGCGAACATCAGTTCACGCGCCCCCACCACCTCGACGACACGGTGCCCCTCAGCCGTCAGGGCTTCGAGCGGGACGTGGCCCGCCTGGAGCACCTGCTGCGGAAGGCTCCGGTGGGCCTCCAGATGATCACCTACAACGGCTTCGGCGGCCGGGTGCCCGACACCTTCGACCTCCTCCGCGCCCAGGCCGCCGACGGCTGCCCCCTGCGCCACTGGCGCAAGGCCCGCCCCCGCCCCGCCGGCGGCTACTGGCTGGAGCTGGACGACGCCACCCTCCACCGGCGCCTCCACGCCGAGGACCTCACCCTGCCCCTGGCGGCCGAGGAGGTCCCGGCGCCGGGAGATTAGCCCCCCAGGGCCGGTTGCCGTTCCTTGGCGTACTGCCAGAGGGCGCGGTCCAGGGTGCGCATGTCCACCTGGGCCCGCAGGGCCAGGGCCCGGCAGAAGCGCAGGTAGTCGGCCCAGAAGGGGAAGGTGTACTGGCCGGGCTGGGCGAGCCCCACGGTCCACAGCGCCCGCACATCCAGCACAGGATAGGGATCGGAGTGGAAGAAGTGCAGGATCACCGAGGCCGTGGGCCAGCTCACGCCATCGAGCAGGGTCAGGGCCTCGATTCGCGAGCGCTCGTCCCGGGCCGCCAGGGCGAAGGCCGTGATCTCCCGGACGAAGGCCTCGTCGTTGGCCTCGATGTGCGGCGCGCTCCGGGGCGACTTCCACCGGGCCACGGCGCGCAGCTGCGCCTTGGACAGGCCGCCGGCTTCCCGGATCTCGGCCTGCATCGCGCGCAGCGGGGCATCCTCGCCCTGATCGGGAAAGGCCTCGGCCCAGGTGCGGATCCGGGCTTCGGGGAATCGCAGCTTCATGGAGTCCTGGGCAAGTGGGGGATGGAAGGTCGGCCCACGCCGCCTAGGGCACCTGCCACAGGCCCTGCTGGATGCCCCCCAGCTCCACGATGGTGATGCGGCCCCAGCCTGGAAGCTCCATGGCGGCCAGGATCAGCGTGGCCCCGGCCCGCACGGCCTCCGCCGTAGCGGCGTCCAGGTCCGCCACCCGTACGTAGGGCCGCACCACCGGCGTCTCCGCGTCGTGCATGGGGGCCCGGATCCCGCAGCAGCCCCCTCCGGGCAGCGTGGCCACCACGGCGTTCCCCAGCTCGGGCACTGGGGCCCCGAAGGACCAGCCGAAGGCCGCCGAATAGAGGCGCTGGGCCGTCGCGACCTCTGGGGTCACGATTTCGAGGTAGTGGACGGCGGATTCAGGTACGGCCATGGCGTCCTCCTGGACCTTCATCATCGCCCACCTGGGGCCGACCGGGGCGAAGCCCTTTCACTGCCCCTCAGGCGGCTGCCAGAGTTCCACCCGGTTGCCCTCGGGATCCGTGACCCATCCGAACTTCCCGAACTCCGATTCCTCGACCTTCTCATCCACCGCGCACCCGGCGGCCCGGAGCTGCGCCAGGAGGGCCTGGAGGTCGCGGACCCGGAAATTGATCATGAACTGCGCGGTGGGTCGGCCGAAATAGGAGCTCGAATCCTCGAAGGGGCTCCAGACCGTGGTACCTACGCCCGAAGGGTTGGCTTCGGACTGCCACGAGAAGGCCGCGCCGCCCCATTCGTCCACCGGGACCCCCAGGTGGTCGCGATACCAGACGCCCAGTTCCTTCGGCTGCTTCGCCTTGAAGAAGATACCGCCGATGCCCGTCACGCGTTCCATGGGTGTCTCCAGAAGGGGAAGAGGGGGAGCGTCGTCCCATCCTACGGGATCAGGCCTGCGGATCGAACCCGAAGACGCGCAGCTCCTGATCGCACCGGCAGGCCCTCGCGAGGCGCGAGGCCCACACCACGGCGGCTTCCCGTGAAGGCAGTTCGAGCACGGTGAAGCCACCATCCAGCGGAGGGGCCCAGGGATAGCCGCCCTCCGTGACCCGGCCCCCGGCCGACACGAGCACCGGGGGGATGTCCCCATCGAGGCCACCGCCGAACACGTAGACGCCGGCGGCCTTCGCCTCCGCGAGCACCGCGTGGGCGTCCCGGGCCACCGCCTCCCGTGCGTCCTCGGGCACGACCATCGCCGCCGCGGGGAAGGAGATGAGGTACTTGGTCATGGCACGCGCTCCGGGGAGGGGAAGGTGGCCGCGAAGCCCGGAGGGCCTCGGGGATCAGGCCTGGCCAGGCATGGCGCTCATGTGGAAGAGCCCCCAGCCATGGCCGTCGGGGTCCACGAAGCTGTGCGAGTACATGAACCCCAGGTCCTCGGGCTGATCGTAGGTCGAGCCCCCCGCGGCCAGCGCCTTGGCCACGAGGCCATCGACCTCCTCGCGGCTTTCGCAGCTGAGGTTGATCAGCACCTCCACGGCCTTGCGGGTGTCGCAGATCTCCTTGGGCGTGAACTCACGGAATTTGCCATGGGTCGCCAGCATCAGGAAAATCGTGTCGCTGATGACGATGCACGCGCCCCCGTCACCGGAGAAGGCAGGATTGGGTTCGAACCCGAGGGCCTTGTAGAAGGCGATCGCCTTGGGAAGATCGGACACCGGCAGGTTGAGGAAGATCTGCTTGCCCATGGAAGGCTCCTGTTGAACGTTGGTAGGCATGATGCCATTGCCGGCCCCCGGAGGAAGTCCGTTGGCCCCACCCGTGGCGGAGCCGGCGCCCCGGGTGCGGTGGGGGGTCAGCCGCGAACCGCCGCTTCGATGTCGGCGATGTCGATCTTCGTCTGCTTCATCATGGCCGCGAGCGCCTTGGCCGAGACCTCCGGGTCGGCACTGGTCGTCAACTCGATGAGCCGCTTCGGGAACACCTGCCACGACACCCCGTACCGATCCTTCAGCCATCCGCAAGCGGTGGCCTGGCCGCCCTGGAGGAGCAGCGCCTCCCATAGCCGGTCGGTCTCGGCCTGATCCTCCGTCGCCACCGAGATGGACACCGCCTCGGTCAAGGTGAACATCGGCCCCGCATCCAGGATCTGATAGGGAACCCCACCCAGGGAGAAGTCGATCACCGAGAAGGTCCCATATCCGTTGTCGCCGGTGAAGGCCTTCTCGACCCGACTTCCGGGGATGATCGAGCAGTAGTATTCGGCGGCCTCAAGACCTCGACCGTCACGGAACCAGAGGCAGGTGCGAATGGAACTGGGCATCGGGACCCTCCTCGAAGGCATGCGTTGACGATTGTGCCCCGGGGGCTTTCCGAGTGGAAACTCGGAATTCATCGACGGTCCGGAGCATCTTTCACATCAGAGCCCCCCCTGAACAGGGCCGGGGATCTTCCCCGCGATGGGCCTTCGGAGAGGTGCCCCTCGTGACTACTCCGCCTCGCTCGGTTCAAAGGTCTGAAGAATGGGTCCCATCAGTTCCCACTCACGCGTCCAATCCGAGTCCAGTGCAGTCGCGATGACGCTGTACATCGTTCCGGTCTTCTCGTTGCCGAGGGTCAGGCTGAGCACGTGAAGCAACTTCCCGTCTTCACGCGGTCCCGTGAATTCGGCCCGCAAGCCACGAAAGGGCCCCTGGTTCAGTTCCTTCAGGCTGAGCACCTTTCCGGCTCCGGCGACCTGCTCCTTGGCCTTCTTCAGGTATTGGGAGATGGGTACACCCACCTTCGATGGGGCGTTCTTCATCATGACAATCCCCACGCCCCCATTTTGGAAGTCCGCGGGCTTCCCGTTTTGGGTGATCGACACCAGGACGACGGGCCCCTTCTCCTCTTCCACAAGCTTCCAGCCCTCGGGCACGAGAACTTCCGCCTTGATGAGTCGACATGCCTGCTTGGGTCGACGAACAGGGGTCGAAGGCCGGTTTTGCGACCCCGCCATGGACAAGACGGATATCGCGGCAAGGAGCATGGGTGCGTGGGGCATGTCGAAGAGGTTCCTCCAGATCGCCATCGTTCCAGGGGGCGGCGGGGCCGCTCAGCGGCGTTGGATAAGGTGAAGGGGGGGGGGTAGCCAGTCACACCGCGGGCGGCGGGGTGCGGGCGGTTGGGGCGGTGAGGCCCATCGAGGGGCCGCTCACCCGGTTGCGAGCGCACTGACGAGGATACCCAAAGCTCCGGAGTTCAGGCCTTACCTCTTGTCTTGAATGCCCAGACGAAGCCGACCAGCGCGACGCCGCAGGCCGCGCCACCGCCGGATAGCCCGACGACTTGAACCAATCTCACGCCTGGAGCGAAGCGAACAATGGCACCCAGGCCAACCACCACGAGCATCACCAGGACAGGCAGGTTCGAGGGAGAGCGTTCCATACACAGTTCCCTTCACGATTGGATGCGCAACGCTGTCGACTGCAGCGTCCGTTCCGAAGCCCACGCTTGATCGCTCCGGAATGGGAGCAGTGGCCCAGAGCGGCCTAACGTTCGAAATCACTGGTGGGGCCGCTTGTGGCCCCCTCCGGATGGAGAAGCCGGTTCGGTGCAGCGGGGGGAATCATGGCCATTCGAATCCTTCACCGATGAGCGTGAGTGGGCCCTGGTGCTGATACACATCTTCCAGGATGCCATTCGCCAAGGACTTGAGATTGGGGCCGGAGACCTTAATCAATGGGCATCCATTCTCGGCCACCAGTTCCAGGGCGCTGTATCCATTCTTGGAGAAGTACTCGAGCACCTGGGGTTTGTCCTGGATGTTCATGGGCGCAAGAAGGCACCAATTGAACTCCAGCTGGCCATGGGTGATGGCGTAATCCAACGCGACCGCGGATTCGGGAACGCCAGACCGAGTCTCCGCGATGATCTGCGCCCAAGCCGGAGTTGAACGTGATGCCTCCAGTTTGGAGATCACCCTGGAGATCTCCGAGGGATCAATCTGCCATTCATGGGCCACCCGAGATCGCACGAACAGGACGAGGGCCAGGATCCCGAAGGGAATGGCGGCGTATAGCACTGGGTTCATGGCTGCACCTGAGGTACCGGATCGATGGCGGGACCGCTTGCGGCACGGTCCGGGTGCATGGGGTGGTTAGGTCTTACGATTCGCATGCCGAATCCATGTGAGGGCCTTGAGTTCATTCTCTTTGATAAACCCATCCTTGCCGCTCATGTAGGCCTGCATATCGTTGGGATGCTCCAAGGCCAACCGCACCTTGAGATCCCCGTAGGCCAAGGCGAGGTCCCGGTGGGCATTCATGAAATCACGGAAGGCGATGTGCCGGACCAGATGTTCACTCATGGCATGGAATGCATGCACTTGATGAGTCCTGACTCCCCCCGGCCCCTCCTTCCGGAAATACCGCCGCCCGGGAATCCCAAACTCCCCCATGACTTCGTACCCCAGATCTTCCAGTGCGGTGCTGCGCTGATCCAACGCCTTCAGATCACCTACGGCAAGTAGGATATCGATGACCGGTTTGGCCGGGATCCCATGGATGGCAGTGCTCCCAATGTGATGGATCCCCTCGGCGACACCCTCAAGCGCCGCCATGATGCGATGGGCTTCCGCCGCGAAGGCATTCGCCCATCCAGGGTTGGGTGGAACGACCACGACCGTCATCGCAAGGCCCCGCGTCAGGCTAAAGGTTCGAAACCACCGACGGCGCCACACACCGGCAACATCCGAGTGCATTGAGGAGCAATACCATCGTTGGTAGGCGCCTTCATTTTGCGGCCTGCATAGCGTTCTGGACCTCGGCGCTCAATTTTTGGCTCAGAGCTAGCGAGGGGTTGCGGTTGCGCCATTCCTTTACGCGCCGTTGAAACTCACGCGCCTCAGCAGAAGGACCACTGCTACCCCTAGCAATCGCATTGATCAACTCGAGGTCGGATCCCAGAAATTGGTCGAGGTTGCGTTTCCCTGAGGCGTTGTTTCCATTTCCCAATTCAGCAAGTAGAGCCATGTTCCGTTGAACACTAACCTCCAAAGCATCAACTTGGGAATGCATCATTGACCGCCAACACATCCAGCCGGTAGTGGACGAGCCAATGCCAATCCCGATGAGAACGAGGATGATGTATTGGAGTTTTGATTTGAGGGTCGGCATTGAAAGGCGCCTAACGGTCCGGATGGCCGGCCAAACCGCTTGCGGTTTGGTCCGGGCCGATGTGGCGGTTAGGCGTGCACGTGTTGGGACGCCAGAATTTTTTGGCGGGAAATGGTTTCCTTGCCATTGTTACAGCCATTGGACAGATGCGGATTGGCAGGTAAAAAAGAAGCAGGTATTGATATCCGTGCTGTACAGGCAATACGTGGGATTACTCGGGTCTTGTGCTGGTAGAGCTATACCTGGGTCGTAATCCGGCCTTAGAACACTGATGTCGATACATAGGCTGTTCTTGGTGATGGGGAACTCATCTGGATCCGAAGGGCCAGAAACCCAGAAACCTAGACCCTGGAGCTTGAGCTCGGCAAGTTGGTACCTCTCTCGAATCTCGTGTTCTTCCGAATCAAGATCACCGACCCAAACATTCAAATTGAGTCGGACCTCCTTCTTCACGAGATCGAACGTGATCTCGCGCATTTGAGAATCGTGAAAACCATTCGGCAATGTGAGTAGTAGTTGTTCAAGGTTCATCGGTCATTCTCGGGTGACGCCTAACGTTCCGGATGGCCGGCCAAACCGCTTGCGGTTTGGTCCGGGCCGATGTGGTGGTTAGGC
>DATFAX010000151.1:0-12976 GCA_035254125.1 Holophagaceae bacterium
CTCGCTGCCCGGGGAGATCCGCGGCGCGAAGTACACCCACCGCTACCTGCCCGCGGAGGGCATCGGCGGGGACATCTACACCATCGCCCCGCTGGAGGACGGCCTCGTGGGCCTGATGATCGCGGACGTGAGCGGCCACGGTGTGAGCGCGGCCCTCATCAGCGCCATGGTGAAGACGAGCTTCGAGAATCACATCCGCCTCTCCCGGGATCCCCTCGCCTGGGCCCAGGGCATGAACCGCGACCTCTGCCGCAGCACGCTGGATGATCAGTTCGCCACGGCCTGGTTGGGCTGCCTGAATCCCACCTCCCACGTGCTCACCCATGTGGTGGCGGGCCACCCGCCCCCCATCCGCGTGCGCCAGGGGGCCCGCGGGGGCCTCCACCAGCCGGAGCTGCTCCAGGGCAAGGGCTTCATGCTGGGGCTCGACGAGAGCCTGCCCTTCAACCTGCACGAGGGCCAGGTGCTGCCTGGCGATCGCCTCGTGATGTACACGGACGGCCTCGTGGAAGTGGAGCGGGAGGACCGCTCCATGCTCGGGGACGAGGGCCTGCTCAAGCTCTGCGCTGAGCTCCCCGAGACCGCCGATGGCGCCGCCGACTTCCTCGTGGGTCGCGCCCGCGAGCTGAACGCCCCCGTGCCCTTCCACGACGACGTCACGCTCGTGGTGTTCGACCGGTTCTCCTAGGGGGGGGGCTGCACGGCCTTGGAACGCGAATAGCGCGAAGGGGAGTTCCGGCGTTGGGGCTCGAATCCCCATTCGCGGGCATCTCGAACCGGGATCACCCCATGGGCCGTGCCGTTTGGCGAGTTGAGGGGGCCCATTTTTTGGCGTCAGCCCGGTCCTCCCTTCCTGAAGCCTCCCCCCGTACGGCCTTCAAGGGCCGCGCGGGGGAGGCTCCGGGAAGCGCGCCGCGATCGCGGCGCGGGCCGAAGGCCGGAGGACATCTTCGGAGGGGCATTCGCGTGGCGCGCAGCGCCCTTCGCGTTCCGCTTTAAGCCTTCCGCCCCCACACCCGCGGCCCCAGCTCCGCCACGAGGGCCGCGGCCACGATGAGGGCACCGCCCAGCCACTGCCGGGGCACGAGGTTGTCCTTCACGCCGGGGATCCAGCCGCTCACAGCCAGGAGGGTGGCGACCACGGGCTCGAGGCTGAAGATGATCCCGGCCTCCGTGGCCGTGAGCCAGGGCTGGAAGCGGGCCTGCAGGTACATGGTGAGGGCGGTGCCCGCGAGGCCGAGCCAGAGCAGGGCGATCCAGGTGCCCCGCAGCTGGAGCCCCCGGCTGGCCTGGAAGCCGCCCTTGGGCAGGACCAGGGCCAGGAGCCCGCAGGCCACGGCCACCACGGCGATCTGGGTGAAGGTGAGCACCCAGGTGTCGCAGCGCCGGCTGAAGCGGCCGATGAGCACGATGTGGAGCCCGATGAGGACCGCGTTGGCCAGGGTGAGGGTGTCCCCGGGGCCCCAGCCGCCGAAGGACTCCCCGGGTTTGAACACGAGCCCCACGAGGCCGACGCAGGCCACGAGGACCGCCAGGGCATGGGGCACCTTCAGGCGCTCCCCGAAGGCCAGGGCCACCATGGGCGTGAAGATCACGTAGAGCCCCGTAATGAAGGCGTTCTTGGTGGTGGTGGTGGTCTCCAGGCCCGCCGTCTGCAGCCAGAAGAGGGAGGCGAGCACCACCCCGGCCACGAGGCCGTCCCGCACGTCCGAAGCCTTCCACCGGGAGCCCCGGGCCAGGGTGAGGCCCAGCAGGGCGACGCTCGCCAAGGTGAAGCGCAGGGCCAGGAGGGCGTTCACGCCGAGCCCGGCCTCCTGAAGGTACTTGGTGGCCGGGAAGGCGGAGCCCCAGATGGCGGCGGCCACGGCCATGGCGGCCACGGCGAGGAGGTGGGAACGGCGTTCGGACATGGATCCAGTCTAGAGGCTGCCCCTAGGTCCCGGGCGCGTATTGCGCGTCGGGGGGAGACTGGAGACTGGAGGTCAAGCGGGCGCCGACCCATATGGGCCTTGCCGCCTGGGGTGGGTCGAGGTCCGCTTTTCTCCAGCCTCCAGCCTCCAGCCTGCCTACTCCACCACCGCGGTCACGCGGATGATCACCTCGGGCTGCTCCGGGTCATCCGTGCTGATCGTGACCTTCTCGGCGTAGCGGCCGGGCTTGGCGTTCTTGGAAAGCACGATGGTCAGGTCATGCTGGGGCAGGGCCTTGTTGCCGGAGAGACCGTCGACGATCAGCTCGGTTCGGCTCACCTGCGTCCCGGTGATCCGGATGGGCTTGCCTTCGGCCTGGCGCAGCTGGAACTTCATGCGGCCCTCGGTGCCGGCCTTCACCACATCGAGGTTGAGGCGGTCGGGGCAGACGAGGCTGGGCTTCAGCTCCCAGTTCACGGGCAGGGTGAAGGTCTGGGCCGTGGGTACGTTCGTGGTGAGGGTCACGGTCTCGCGGCCGAAGCGGGGCTTGGCGGGGAGTTTGGAACCATCCAGGGCCACTTCGAGCACGGCGTCCTTGCCGTCGGTCTTGAGGGTGAGGCGCAGCCAGGGGGCGCCGGGGGCCTTGGCCTCGAGGATGCGCACGTCCATGCCCGTGCCGCTGGCGTAGCGCACGTTGGTGACCTGGGTGCCCCCACGGGAGACCTGGTTGAAGTAGACGGCCGTGAGGGCGGGCATGACGTCCTGCACCACCTCGGCTTCGAAGGTGAGGAGGGCATCGGGCTGCTTGGGATCGTTGCTCACCACCGTGAGGCTCTTGCGCACGAGGCCCCGCTGGCCGTGGGGGTCGAACACCGCTTCCACGTCGGAGCTCTCACCGGGCTTGAGGTTCCAGTTCCCAAGCACGGTGCTGGTGCATCCGCAGCTGGGGTTCACGGCGGTGATCTGGAGGTTGGCGTTGCCCTTGTTCGTCACCTTGAACCGGGTGCTCGCCTTCCGGTCGGCGGTGATCTTCCCGAAGTTGTGGTGGGTGCGGTCGAAGGCAATCTCGGGGGCCTGGGCCAGGGCCGGGAGACCGAGGGCGATGAGGGCGGGGATCAGGTGGGCGGGGCGGATCATGGAAGCCTCGGAGCAGGAGGGGACGAAGGGGATTGGGCTATTCTGAAGGAAAGAGGTGCGGAATGTCGGTCATGACCGAAGTGTCCTGGGGCGAGCTGATTGATAAATACACCATTCTGGCCATCAAGGCCGAACGGTTGAATGATGCCGCCAAGGTCCAAAACGTGCGCACGGAAATGGAAGCCCTGGCCCCGGCCCGGGACAAGGCTTACACCATCGCTGACATCTCGTCTCTCGAGGCCGAGCTGAAGACCGTGAACGAGACCCTGTGGGTCATCGAGGACGACATCCGCGACTGCGAGCGGGCCAAGGACTTCGGCCCCAAGTTCGTCGAACTGGCCCGCGCCGTCTACCACCGCAACGACGAGCGAGCCGCCTTCAAGCGCCAGATCAACGAACGCCTGGGCTCGCGGCTCATGGAAGAGAAGTCCTACAAGGCCTACTGAAGCCAACCTTCCAGCTTGGCCATGACCTGGTCCGGTCCGATGCCCTGCAGGCAAGGGTGGCCGGGGATGGGACAGTGGTCCTTGCCGCAGGGCAGGCAGGCCAGGTCCGTCCGCTGCAGGATGGCCACCCGGGGGCCGTGGGGTGTGAACATGCCCGGGTCCATGGGGCCGTAGAGGGCCAGGGTGGGGGCGCCGCAGGCGGCGGCCAAGTGGCTCAAGCCACTGTCATTGCCCACGGCCGCCCGGGCGCCGCGCATCCAGGTGGCGGCCTCGGTGAGGGGGTCCCCACAGCGGTTGAGGCCGTGGGCCCCGGCCACCTCGGCCCCCAGGTCCTTCTCGGCGGGCCCCCCCAGCACCACAGGGAGGAAGCCCCGGGCGTGGAGGAGGTCCGCCAGGGCGCGGTAATGGGCTGCGGGCCAGGCCTTGGCGGGCACGGAGGCGCCCGGCATGAGGCAGACGTAGGGCACCTGGGGCAGCTCCGCCGCCTGGGGGGAGCGGTAGTCCAGGTGGGGCACCGGGGGCAGGTCCGGCCAGCGCTTCAGGAGGACGTTCCGGTAGCGCTCGAGGCAGTGGCCGGTGGTGCCGGTCCAGAAGGGCCCGGTGTGGGTGTTGAACAGGCCCGCCAGGCTCTCGCTGACGCCCATGCGCTCGGGCACCCGGGCCAGGAAGGCGCCCAGGGCGGGGCGCAGGCTCTTGGGGAAGTGGATGCTCCGGACGGCCTTGTGCTGGCGCAGGAGCTTCGCCATGGCCCAGGGGCTGGGCTTCCCCACATCGGGCACCACGGCGTCGGCGAGGTCGGTGCCCGCCACGAGGTTCACGGTGAGCTTGGGGCCCCAGACCACCAGGGGGCCGATGCCCGCCTGCCGCAGGAGCCGCAGCAGGGCCATCTGCATCACCGCGTCCCCGATGTAGCGGGGGAAGCGCACCCAGGTGGCCTGCTCGGGGATCACAGCCATGGCGCCAGGGCCTCCCGGAACTTGGCCGCGGCATCGTAGCCGTCGGTGAGGCGGTGGGCCAGGGCCACGGCCTGCTCCCGCTGGGAGGCATCGGCGAGGAGGGCGGCGAGGCGCCGGCCCGTCTCCGCCAGCAGGGCCGGGGGGATGGGCTTGCGGTCGTCGGGCTTCCGCATCAGGAGCCCGCCATGGCCGTCCTCCAGCACGGTGCCGATGCCGCCCACGGTGGGGGCCACCACGGGCACCCCCCGCTCCAGGGCCTCGATGAGGGCGATGGGGAAGAAGCCCTCGTTGCGGCTCGTCATGAGGTAGGCGTCCAGGGCGTCCAGCACGGGGCCCGTGGCGGGGACCCGGCCCAGGCGCAGGGTGCGCGCCTTCAGGGGCGAGGCGGCCAGGGCGCGGTCCAGGGCCTGGGCCGTGGCCGCCTCCTCGTGGCCGGCGAAGACGAGGTGCAGGGGGGTGCCCAGGGCCGCTTCCGTGGCCTCGGCCAGGCGGAGGACGGAGAGGGGGTCCTTCCGGCCATCGATCTGGCCCACGTAGCCCACCACGGGGCCGGACTCGGGCAGGCCCAGGGCCCTCCGGGCCGCCTCCCGTTCCGCGGTGTCGGGGGGCAGGGCCGAAGGGCGGGGGTAGATGGGGTGGATGAGGGCGCAGGGCTGCGGGCCCAGCTGGGCGCGGACCTCCGCCTCGAAGGCCCAGGTGATGAGCCACAGGTTCACCAGGTTCCGGATCCCGCGGTACTTCCCGAGGTGGCGACCGTAGTGCTCGTGGAGGGTCACGGCCAGGGGGAAGCGGTGGCCGAAGCGGGCCATCCAGGGCAGGGCCCGCTGCACGCCCTTGTGGTTGCAGAGCACCACCAGGTCGGGTCGGGCCTTCACGAGGTAGCGGCCCGCGGCCCAGGCGCCCGGGAGGTGGAGCACCTCGTCCACATGGGGGTTCCGGGCCCTCAGCTCGGGTTCGATGTCCCGCTTCGCCCCCTCCTTCCGGTAGATCACGGAGATCCGCACGGGCAGATCCGCCAGGGCGGCCACCTGCTCGAGGAGCACCCGTTCCCCGCCGCCGAAGGATAACTTCCGATGGGCAAATACGATGCGCTTCACGCGCCTCCCGGAAAACCCCATTATGAACGGGACTGCCCCGATACGTCACATGCCCATCCCCTTTCCCCCCCATCGCATCCTCCTCGTGGAGGACGAAGCCGGCCTTCGCGAGGTCCTGGCCCTGACCCTGGACGGGGCCGGCTTCCGGGTGATCACGGCCGCCTCCCTGGCCGAGGCCCAGGGCGTGCTGCACCGGGATCCCGTGGATGCGGTGCTTTCGGATCTGAAGTTGCGGGACGGCACGGGCATCCAGCTGCTCGAGTGGATGAAGGAGGCGGGCCTCACCGCGCCGGTGGTGATCATGACGGCCTTCGCCACCACGGAGACCACGGTGCAGGCCCTGAACCTGGGCGCCGTGGACTTCATCACCAAGCCCTTCCGGAACGAGGACCTCATCGGCACCCTCCAGGGCCTGCTGGCCCAGTCCCACCCCGAGGGCCCCGAGGAGCTGCCCGCCACGGGCGAGCTCATCGGCGTGGGGGAGACCCTGCGCCGGGTCCAGGCCCTTGTGGGCAAGGTGGCGCGGGCGGACACCGGCGTGCTCCTCACGGGCGAGAGCGGCACGGGCAAGGAGGTGGTCGCCCGCCTCATCCACCGCTACAGCGAACGGGCCCGGGGCCCCTTCATTGCGGTGAACTGCGGGGCCCTGCCGGAGAACCTGTTGGAGAGCGAGCTCTTCGGGTTCGAGAAGGGCGCCTTCACCGGCGCCAACACCCTCAAGCGGGGTCTCTTCGAGGAGGCCACCGGCGGCATCCTCTTCCTGGACGAGATCGGCGAGATGCCCCTGCCGCTTCAGGTGAAGCTCCTGCGCGTCATCCAGGAGCGCATGGTGCGCCGCCTGGGCAGCGCCACCGAGCGCCCCGTGGATGTGCGCATCATCGCCGCCACCAACCGCAACCTGCGGGAACGGGCCGAGAAGGGCGCCTTCCGCGAGGACCTCTACTACCGCCTGAACATCCTCCACATCGAGCTGCCGCCGCTGCGGGAGCGGCCCGAGGACCTGCCCCTGCTGGCGGAGCACTTCATCCGCCGCTTCTGCGCCAAGCTCAACAAGCCCCCCATGACCCTCCATCCGGAGACCCTGGAGCTGCTGCGCCAGCACCGGTGGCCCGGCAACGTGCGGGAGCTGGAGAACCTCATGGAGCGGTGCGTCGCCCTGAATCCGGGCGGCCCCATCACCCGGGACCTCCTGCCCGAGGATTTGCTCCAGCCGGACGGTCGCCCCAAGCTCAGCGAACTGGCCATCCCCGCGGAGGGGTTCGACGTGGAGGCCTACCTCAAGGCCCTGCGGGGCTTCTTCCTCCGCCGGGCCCTGGACGAGGTGGGCGGCGTGAAGACCCGGGCGGGGAAGCGCCTGGGCATGAGCTTCCGCGCTTACCGGTATTGGCTGGCGGAGCTGGGGGGCGTGGACACCTTGCCCTCCGCCTGCCCGCGTCCCGAGGATTTCCCCGCCCCCGAGGAACCCGAGGGCCCCGCCGAGGCATGACTGGGGGCATGCGCTAGACTGAAAGAGAGGTAACCATGGATCGCCGGACCGAAAAGGGCTTTTCGCTGCTGGAACTGCTGGTGGCGATGATGATCATCGCCGTGCTGGGCACGCTGGGCTTCACCCAGGTGAAGAAGCACTCGGCCAACGCCCGCCAGATCAAGGCCAAGGAGGATCTGAAGATGATCGCCCAGGGCCTGGACCAGTACTACCTGCGCCACGGCCGCTACCCCGATTTCGGCAGTGTGGAGGCCATGGTGGACGCCAACTCCGTGCTGGTGAAGGAGGACTGCATCCGCACCAATCTGAGTGCCACGGATCCCTTCGGCCAGGCCTACGAGGGCAAGTCCAACCGCGGCACCTACGAGCTCAAGTGCCTGGGGGATCCCAACGGGCAGGAGGAGCGCGGACCCTTCAGCTACACCCCCGGCCAGATGAACGAGACCTCCCCCACCGCCGGCGGGGGCGACACCAAGGGAAAGGCCCCCGAAGCCGGAGCGCCCAAGTGATCGATCTCCACGCCATTCCCGCCGAAGGCCTCCGCTTGGAGGGCAAGGTGGACCGCCTCTCCCTGGAGGGCGGCAGCGCCCTGCGGGAGATGGACTGGAAGCTCTTCTTGCTGCCCTCCACTCCCGACCTCTTCGTGGAGGTGAAGGGCAAGGGCACCTGGGAGGGCAACTGCGCGTCCTGCAACGAGCCCATCGACCGGCCCCTGGCCGTGGAGGCCCAGTTCCTGGGCTCCAAGGACTCCGAGCTGGTGGCCCGCGGCAGCCACGCCCTGGGCAGCCAGGATCTGGATGTGGTGTTCATCCCCGAGGACACCCTGGACGAGGCCGACCTCGTGCGGGAGCAGTTCGAGCTGGCCACGCCCATGCGGCCCCTCTGCAAGCCCGACTGCAAGGGGCTCTGCCCCACCTGCGGCAAGAACTGGAACAAGGGCCCCTGCACCTGCAACCCCGATCTGGCCAAGCCGCCCAGCGCCCTGGCCCGGGCCCTGGCGGGCTTAAAGCTGGAATTCCCCGAAGATCCGAAGTAAACTATCGGGCTCAGGAGTATGTCATGCCGAATCCCAAGCGCCGCCATTCCCGGGCCCGCCGCGACCGTCGCCGCACCCACGACGCCCTGGACGTGATGAGCCAGAGCGGTTGCGCCAATTGCGGCGCCCCCAAGCTGCCCCACCGCGTGTGCCCCTCCTGCGGCCACTACCGCGGCAAGCAGGCCGTCCGCGTCGCCTCCAACAGCTAACCGCTGGTTGAGGACCGATTGGCCGAGGCCGGTGTGACTGGCGCGCGCATCGCGCTGGATGTCATGGGGGGCGACCATGCCCCCCAGGCCACGCTGGCCGGCGCCAAGGACGCCCTGAAGCGCTTCCCCTCCCTCCGGCTGCTGCTGGTGGGCGATGAGGCCCAGTTGAAGCCCCTCCTGGCCCACCATGGCCTCGAGGGGCCGCTGGCGTCCCGCTTCGAGGTGGTCCATGCCGGCTCCGTGGTGGACTTCCACGACGAGCCCAAGGTCATCCTCAAGGAGAAGAAGGACTCCTCCGTCCGCGTCTGCGCCCAGCTCGTGCGGGAGGGCAAGGCCGACGGCATGGTGAGCATGGGCCACACCGGTGCCGCCATGATGGCCTCGACCCTGGTCATCGGGAAACTGGACGGCGTGGACCGTCCGGCCCTCGCGGGCCTCATGCCCAACGGACCCGGCAAGTTCACGATCCTCACGGATGTGGGCGCCAACATCGACTCCCGCCCCGATCACATCGCGGGCTTCGCCCTCATGGCGAGCATCTACGCCGAGCAGGTGCTGGGGCTGGAACGGCCCCGGGTCGGCATCATGAGCGTGGGCGAGGAGGACAGCAAGGGCACGGAAATCACCCTGGCCGCCCATGCCCTGCTCAAGGAGATGGACCTGAACTTCCAGGGCAACGCCGAAGGCCGCGACCTCTGGAACGGTCGCTTCGACGTGATCACCTGCGACGGCTACGTGGGCAACGTGGTGCTCAAGAGCGCCGAAGGCCTGGGCCGCATGCTGAAGCAGGGCATCACCGGCGCCATCAAGTCCAACGTCCGCGCCATGCTCGGGGGCCTGCTCGTGCAGCCGGCGCTCAAGGGCTGGTTTAAGCAGCTGGACTACCGGGAATACGGCGGTCTGCCCCTCCTCGGCATCAAGGGCGTCTCCATCATCGGCCATGGTTCCAGCGATGCGCGCGCCGTCATGAACGGCATCGGCGCGGCCCTGCGGGCCATCGACCACCAGCTCGTCCCCAAGATCGCGGCGCGCATGGCGCCCGCTGAAACGCCGAACAGCTAGAGGTACTTCATGAGCAAGGTCGCGTGGCTCTTCCCCGGTCAGGGTTCCCAGGCGGTGGGCATGGGCATGGCGCTCGCCGCGGCCGAGCCTGCCGCCAGTGCGCTGCTGCAGGACGCGGACGCGGCGCTGGGCTTCCCCCTCTCCAAGCTCATGGCTGAAGGGCCCGAGGATCAGCTGAAGCTCACGGAGCACACCCAGCCCGCCATCCTCACCCACAGCACCATGGTGGTGCGGGCCTACGCCCACAAGCTGCCCAAGGCCGATTTCGTGGCGGGGCACAGCCTTGGCGAGTACAGCGCCCTCGTGGCCGCCGGCACCCTCAGCTTTGCCGACGCCGTGCGCACCGTGCGGGAGCGCGGCCGGGCCATGCAGGTGGCCGTGCCCGTGGGCGTGGGCGCCATGGCGGCCCTGCTCGGCATGACCCTCGCCGACGTGGAGGCCTCCTGCGCGGAAGCCGCTGAGAAGACGGGGAAGATCGTCGTGCCCGCCAACTTCAACGGCCCCGGCCAGATCGTCATCGCCGGCCACAAGGAGGCCGTGGAGGCCGCCATCGAAGCCGCCAAGGCCCGCGGGGGCCGCAAGGCCATGCTGTTGCCCGTGAGCGCCCCCTTCCACAGCCCCCTCATGGAGGCCGCCCAGGCCCACATGACGCCGCTGCTGCAGGAACTGACCTTCAAGGCGCCCTTCGCCCCCCTCGTGAACAACGTGGATGCTGCCATCGTCAGCGAGCCCGAAGCCATCCGCGACGGCCTCGTGCGGCAGATCCCCGGCGCCGTGCGCTGGGAGGCCATCCTCGACGTCCTCTTCCAGCAGGGCGTGACCACCTTCCTCGAGCTGGGCCCCGGCAAGGTGCTCGCCGGCCTCGTGAAGCGCCAGGCCAAGGAGCGGGGCCTGGAGGTCACGGCCTTCAGCCTCGCCGCCCCCGAAGATCTGGCCCAGCTGGGCTGATGCCCAAGGTCCGGATCTTCAAGGCCGCCCGGCGCCTGGAGCTCTGGGAGGGCGAAGTCTGCCTCGGCACCTGGCCCTGCCGCCTGGGCCGCGCCCCGGAGGGGACCAAGGAGCGCGAAGGGGACGGCCGCACGCCGGAAGGGCGCTTCTACGTCTGCACGCGGAACGAGGCCAGCCGCTTCCACCGCTTCCTGGGGCTCAGCTACCCCACCCCCGGTGACGCGGCCCGGGGCCTGGCCACGGGGCTCCTCCGCACGGCGGAGGCCGGCGCCATCGGCGAGGCCCACGCGCAGGGTGTGCGGCCCCCCTGGGATACGGCCCTGGGCGGCCAGATCGGCATCCACGCCGCGCCCACGGGCGAGACCATGCCCGAAGGGGATTGGACTGAGGGCTGCATCGCCGTGGACCTGGACGTGATGGCCCGCCTCTGGGAGGCCTGCCCGCTGGGGGCGGGCGTGCGCATCCTCCCGTGAGGAACCGGGGCTACGCCTACCGGGAGGTGATCGGCCCCCGCACGGCGGGCCGCACGGTGCTCCAATACCTCCTCGGCTTCGGGCACACGGAGGAGGCGGACTGGCGCCTGCACCTCGCGGAAGGCCGTGTGACCGTGGACGGCCGCGCCGCCGAGGCGGAATCGGTGCTGCGCAGCGGCCAGGAGCTGATCTGGTCCCGGCCGCCCTGGGAGGAGCCCGAGGCGCCCCGGTCCACGGCGGTGCTCTTCGAGGACGCGCACCTCCTGGCCCTGGCCAAGCCCTCGGGCCTGCCCACCCTGCCCGGGGGCGGTTTCCTGGAGTCCACCCTCCTCCACCTGGCCCGGGCCCGATATCCCGAGGCCGCCCCCTTGCACCGCCTGGGGCGGGGAACCTCGGGCATCGTGCTCTTCGCGCGCACGGAAGCGGCGCGGGCCGCCCTTGCGCGGTCGTTCCGTGAGCACGACCTCCTGAAGGTCTACCGGGCCCTGGCCTCGGGGCATCCCGCGGCGGATGCCTTCACCGTGGAAACGCCCATCGGGCCCGTGCCCCATGCCTGGCTCGGCACGGTGCACGCGGCCTCGCCGGAGGGGCGCCCCTCCCGCAGCGAGGCGATGGTGCTCCAGCGGCGCGGGGATGGCACGACCCTCCTGGAGGTGCGGATCCACACGGGCCGTCCCCACCAGATCCGCATCCACCTGGCCGCGATGGGCCATCCCCTCGTGGGCGATCCCCTCTACCTGCCCGGGGGCCATCCGCGGCCTGATGCCGTGCCCGGGGACCTGGGCTACCGCCTCCACGCCCTGCGCCTGGAGGGCGTGAACCCCCTCACGGGCGAGGCCTTCCGCATCTTCTGCCAGGCCCCGCCGGAGTTGCGCCCATGACCGCCCTCGTCTACCTCCACGGCTTCTCCTCGGCCCCCGGCGGCAATAAGGGCACCTTCACGCGCAAGTGGGCGGAGCACCGGGGCATCCCCTTCTTCGCGCCGGACCTGAACCTGCCCACCTTCGAGACGCTCACGGTGACGGCCCAGGTGGAGGCGGTGGAGGCGCTGCTGCGGGGCCTGCCCGAACCGCCGGTGCTCGTGGGCAGCTCCCTGGGGGGCTTCGTGGCCACGGCCGTGGCCCACCGGGGCGCGGCGATCCGGGCCCTCCTCCTCCTGGCCCCGGCCATCCACTTCGGCCAGCGACGCCTGGCGAGCCCCACTTGGGCGCCCTACTGGGCCCAAGGGGAGATGCAGGTCTTTCACTACGGGAGCAACGCCTTCCGACGCCTGGGGCCCGCCCTGGGGGAGGATGTGCGGCACTGGATGGATGACGCGACCTGGCGGATTCCCGTGCCCACGACGATCCTGCATGGCCGCGCCGATGAGCTGGTGCCCCTGGCGGTGAGCGAGGCGTACGTGGCCCGCAACCCCCACGCGCAGCTCCACGTGCTGGAGGATGGCCACGAACTGCTGGCCCTGGAGACCCTGGCCCGGTTGAGGGGCGAACTGGAAGCCGCCTTCGCCTGACCTTTCACGCGGTCGGCCCCCGAGGCGGCCCGTCGACCCCAGGGCGCTGGGAGGACCGTGTCGCGGGCCTCAGGGTAGAGCGCAGGAGCCCCCATGCTGAATGATCTCTTCCAGGCCCGCCCCGCCCGCACGGAAGGCGGCCTCGCCTTCATCCGTGTCGCCGCCGCGGCCATCCTCCTCGTGCATCCCGTCTCCCGGCTGCTCCACCACACGGTGCCCGTGTTCGGCGAGTGGCTGGGCAGCCAGGGCTTCCCTCTGGGCACCGCCGTGGCCTATGCGGTGACCTTCACGGAACTGTTGAGCGGGACGGCCCTCCTCGCCCGCCGCCTCGTGGTGCCCGCCTGCGCGGCCCTCATCAGCATCCTCGCCATGGGCATCAAGATGGTGCACGGCCCCGAGGGCTGGTTCGTGGTGGGCGGGGGCCGCAACGGCATGGAGTACAGCGTGCTCCTCATCGCCTGTCTGGCGGGGGTGGCCTGGGCCCACTGGCCGAAGCGCGAGGTTGTGATTTAGGTATTTTGACAAACTTCTAAATGAAGCCGATGCTGGAGGGCGACATGGAACTCCCCTCCCACGCATCGGCCTTCAAGGCCCTGGCGGACCCCACCCGGCGCGCGATCCTCGAGCGCTTGAAGGGCGGGGATCTCAGCGCGGGCGAACTGGCCGAGGGCTTCACCCTCACCGGGGCGAGCCTCAGCCACCACCT
>DATFAX010000152.1:0-3850 GCA_035254125.1 Holophagaceae bacterium
CATGGACGGCGCCGTGAAGTTCACCCAGCGGGACGCCGTGGCGGCCCTCATCGTGCTGGCCGTGAACATCATCGCCGGCATCATCATCGGGGTCGTCCAGTTCAACATGCCCGTGGCCACGGCGGCCCAGACCTACACCCTGCTGACCGTGGGCGACGGCCTCGTCACCGTGATCCCCTCGCTGCTCGTGAGTGTGGGCGGTGCCATCCTCACCACGCGCAGCGGCAGCGGCGACACCCTGGGCGGGGAGGTGCTGGGCCAGCTGGGCGGGGACCCCCGCCCCCTGGGCATCGCGGCCGTGGTGCTCTTCTTCTTCGGCATCGTGCCGGGCCTGCCCCTGCTGCCCTTCTGGTTCATGGGCATGGTCTTCGGCATCCTCGGCTACGCGGCCAGCAAGCTGCCCAAGGCCAGCGAAGTCGCCGAGAAGGCCGCCGCCGAGAAGGCCTCCAAGGCCGCCGCCGCGGAGCCCGAGCGGGTGGAGGGTCTCCTCAAGGTGGATCCCCTGGGCCTCGAAGTGGGCTACAACCTCATCCCCCTGCTGGACGTCCACCAGGGCGGCACGGTGCTGGAACGCATCAAGGGCATCCGCCGGCAACTGGCCCAGGAGCTGGGCCTCGTGGTGCCCCCCGTGCGCATCCGGGACAACCTCCAGATGGCCCCCAACGCCTACCGGGTCCTGCTCCGCGGCGAGGAGATCGCCCGGGGCGAGCTCATGCCCGGCCAGTGGATGGCCATGAACCCCGGCACCGCCACCGAGGACATCGCCGGCATCGCCACCACCGAACCCGCCTTCGGCCTTCCGGCCTTCTGGATTCCCGAGAACCTCAAGGATCGGGCGCAGCTGCTCGGGTACACCGTCGTCGAGCCCGGCACGGTGCTCACGACCCACATCTCCGAGCTCATCAAGCAGCACGCCCCGGAGCTCCTGGGCCGGGCCGACGTGCAGCACCTGCTGGAGACCCTCAAGGAGAGCTCCCCGAAGCTCGTGGACGACCTCGTGCCCAACCAGGTCACTTACGGCCTGCTGCAGAAGGTGCTCCACAACCTCCTGCGCGAGCGCGTCAGTGTGCGGGACCTCACCCGGATCCTCGAGGCCACGGCGGATGCCGCTTCGGCCACCAAGGACCCCACGCTCATCACGGAGTACGTGCGCCAGCAGCTGGGTCGCAGCCTCGCCGCCCCCCACCTCAACGATGGCGGGGAACTGGGGGTGCTCGTGCTGGATCCCCAGATCGAGCAGACCCTCCAAGGCGGCATCGAGGCCAACGAGCGGGGCTCCTTCCTGGCCCTGGAGCCCCTGCGCACCCAGGAACTGCTCCAGCGCATCGCCAATGGCATCACGAGCCTCCTGCCCGGCGCCCAGCCGGTGCTGCTCACCTCCCCCGTCGTCCGCCCCCACCTGCGGCGCCTCCTGGAGCGCGCCCTGCCGCACCTGGTGGTGCTCTCCCACGCCGAGGTGCCCATGGACATCCGCGTGGTCAACCTCGGGACGGTGTCGTGATGACGGCCGTCCGAACTTCTGATTGCCCAAGGACTGTTGGACCCACCACCCAACGCACTTCCGGCTCCCCCAAGAGCCAGGAGCCCGGCGCCCGGAGCCCGTTATGCGCGTGAAGACCTTCGAAGCCGCCTCCATGCAGGAAGCCCTGGACACCATCAAGAGGGAGATGGGCGAGGAGGCCTTCATCCTCTCCACCAAGACCAAGAAGAAGGCCGGCGGCCTGGGCCTCCGGGAGGAGACCCTGATCGAAGTCACCGCCGCCACGGATGACGCCGCGCCGGCCAAGGCCGCCGGGGCCGAGGAATTGAAGGGGCCCGCGCCCCTCACCTACGGCCTGCGGCCCGCCTTGGAACCCACGGCCAAGGTTCCTGCGCCCAAGCCCGCCGCCAAGGCGGCCCAACCCGCGCAGCCGCCCACGCCGCCGCCGCCCCCCATGGACCTCCAGCCCATCCGCCGGGAGCTCCTGGAGATCAAGGGGGCCGTGGCCGCCCTCAAGGACCAGGAGACGAAGAACACCACCATCCTGCGCGAGCTGGACGAGCTCAAGGGCATGATGGGACGCCTCCAGAAGCAGGGCATGCCCCCCAGCCAGCTGGCCCTGCCGCCGGCCATGCTCTCCCTCTACGGCGACCTCGTCTCCAACGACCTGGAACCCATGCTGGCCCTGCGCCTCTGCGAGTTCGCCCAGCGCAGCCTCATGGAGCAGGAGGGCCACGACGATGCCGACGTGATCGATCCCGAGAAGGCCCGTCTCTTCCTGCGCCGCGTCATCGCCGATTACATCCCCGTGGCGAGCCCCATCCAGCTGGAGCCCGGCAAGACCCAGGTGGCGGTCCTCGTGGGCCCCACGGGCGTGGGCAAGACCACGACGCTCGCCAAGCTGGCCGCCTACGCCCAATTGCACCTCAAGCAGAAGGTGGCCCTCGTCACCCTGGACACGTACCGCCTGGCCGCCGTGGACCAACTCCAGGAGTACGCCCGCATCCTGCAGGTGCCCGTCCATGTGGCCCTCACGGTGGAGGACCTGCGCTCCGCCATGCGCTTCTACCAGGACCGCAGCCTCGTGCTGGTGGACACCCCCGGGCACAGCCCGAAGGATGAAACCATGCTGGCCCAGCTCCGCACCTTCCTGGATGAGCTGCCCAACTGCGAGACGCACCTCGTGCTCAGCGCCACCACCAAACCCCGCGACCTCGCCGAGATCGCCCAGCGCTACGACGCCCTGAAGCCCACCCGTATGATCTTCACCAAGCTCGACGAGACCTCCACCTATGGCCCGCTCCTGGGCACCCTGGTGCGCGTGAAGCGCCCGCTCAGCTACCTGGCCACGGGCCAGGAGGTGCCCGAGGCCCTGGAAATGGCCACCTCAAGAAGGGTCGCCGACCTGATCCTGCCGAACGGGGGGACGAACTGATGACCGATCAGGCCTCCCGCCTCCGCGCCTTGGCCCAGGGCCAACAGGCCCCCAAGTCCTACTTCCACGGCCGGGTGGTGGCCATCACCTCCGGCAAGGGCGGCGTGGGCAAGACGAATGTCGTGGCCGGCCTCGCCATCTCCCTCGCCCGCATGGGCCAGCGGGTGGTGGTCATGGACGCCGACTTCGGCCTCGCCAACATCGACATCCTGCTGGGCCTCTCCCCCCAGTACACCCTGGAGCACGTGCTCCGGGGCGAGAAGCTGCTGGAGGAGATCCTGCTGGATGGTCCCATGGGCATCCGCATCATCCCGGCCTCCAGCGGCATCCAGGAGCTGACCCGGCTGGACACCATCGCGGAGCTGCGCCTCGTGCAGGGGCTCCAGCGCGTGGCGGAAACCTCGGACTGGCTGCTCATCGATACCGCCGCCGGCATCCACGACTCCGTGGTGAAGCTGCTCATGGCCTCCCAGGAGGTCGTGCTCGTCACCACGCCGGAACCCACGAGCCTCGTCGACGCTTACGCCATGGTGAAGGTGCTCCACCTCCGCGATCCCGAGAAGGAAGTGTGGCTGCTTGTGAACAACGGCCAGAACCTGGATGAGGCAGAGGAGACCATCGGCCAGCTCCAGGCCGCTACGCAGCGGTTCCTGGGCAAGCAGCTCAAGGTGCTGGGCGTGATCCCCTCGGACCCCCACGTGCTCCAGTCGGTGCGTCAGCAGCACAGCGTCGCTGACCTCTACCCCAGCAGCCCCTCCGGCCAGGCCTTCGCGGCCCTCGCCCGCCAGATCAAAACGCAGGTGCCCTTGCAAGCGGACGGCATCCCGTCATTCTGGAGAAACCTGACCACCGAGGAATCCTAGCGCCCATGTCCATCCCTCCGGACGAATCCAACCTGAAGGGGCCTTCGGCCCTTCTGCCCTGGGTGCGCCTCA
>DATFAX010000153.1:0-12885 GCA_035254125.1 Holophagaceae bacterium
CCTGGATGGTGGGATTCGAGGTGAGGGCGGCCGTCACCGTGAAGGTGCCGTAGAGGTTCGGGGCGGTGTAGTTGCCCGACGAGTCGATGCTGCCGCCAGTGCAGGACCAGGTGAGGGCCGCGTTGGCCGCGTTCTGCACCAAGGCGCTGAAGGCCTGGGTGCCGCCCTTGGCGAGCTGCACCGTGCCACCGGGGTTCAAGGTCACCGTGGCCTGCCCGCCGCCCACCTGGAGCGTGGCGATGTCATAGGCCGTGGTGTCCAGCGGGCTCATGGCGACCACATGGTAGGTGCCCGGGGTCGACGGCGCGGTGTAGCTGCCGGTGGCGCTCACGGTGCCGCCGGTGGCGCCCTCCTGGACGGTCCACACGAGGCGGGTGTCGAAGGTCCCGGTCACGGTGGCGTGTAGGGCGTGGGTTCCACCCGCCGGAAGGTCGATGTCCGTCTCATCCAGCGTGACGAGGACCGGAACGGTGACCGTGGCCAGGGCTGCGACGTTCGGAGAATCGCTCCGCGCCCCCTGCACGTGGTACACGCCTGCAAGGAGCGGCGGCGTGTACACGCCGGAGGCCGAGATGCTGCCGCCGTTGCCCTCCACCACGGACCAGAGGGGATTCGGGAGCACACCGCCAGCGTCCTTGGCCAGGAAGAGCTGGTTCACGCCCACGGGTACCCAGGCCGTACCGGGAGAAAGGGTGAGGCTCCTGGACGTGGGCAGGCCCACGCTGGCCGCGGCGGTCACACTCGTGCCCGCGGCATTGGTTACCGTCAGGGTGTAGGTGCTGGAGATCTGGGGTGAGACCGCCACCGGGGTGCCGCTGGCCACGCCGCCGATGCCATGGTCCAGGGATCCCACGCCATCGTGGAATACCGCGAGAAGGGTCGAGGCGGCGCCGGGATCGATGGCGATGGGATCCGCCACGAAGCGATCGATCATGGGCGGCGGCACCACGGTGAGGGAAAGGGACGTGGTGGAGGAGAGGCCCGCCGCATTGGTGGCCGTGTTCGTGACGGTGCAGACCCCCGGGGCCGTCGGCGTGAAGCTGATCGCCGTGCCGTAATTCGTGGTGATCGTCCCGTTGGTCACGGACCACTGGTAGGTCACGCCGGACTGGTTCTTAGCCTGGAAGAAATAGCTCACTCCGGCGGTAACGATAGATTGGGATGACGCGAACGAGGAGTCCGGCAGGCCGGGAACACTAATGACCTGCTGGGCCGTGACCTTGGTCCTGGCGTCGTTGAGCACAGACAGTGTGTAGGTCGTGCTGCCCAGCGGCGAGACCGTGTAGGTCGAACCCGAGGTGACGCCGCCAATGCCGTTGTCGATGAGCCCCTTGCCCCCGCTGAAGACAGGCGTCAGGGTCACCGGCGTGCCGGGCGTCACGTTGTTGGCGCTGGCCGTGAAGGAGGTCAGCGTCGGCGGGGCGATGACCGGAACGCTCAGGGTCTGGGTGGTGGCGCTGCCGCCGGAGGGCGTCACCACGCAGGTGAGGACACAGGGCGTCCCCGCCGTGGTGGGCGTGAACTGGATCTGGTAGAGGCCTTGCCCATAGGTGATGGTGCCGTTGCTGATGGACCAGCTATAGGTGGTGCCGCTCACATTGGGCACCGAGGCCGTGAAACCCGCGACACCGGCCGTGACCGGCCATGCCGAAGAGATCCCCCCCGACACCGCGGGAGCCACGGTGATCGGCAGTATTGCGTAGGTATAGCTGCCCGCCCCATTGATGACGTAGAGGGAATAATTTTCCGTCGCCATGGGTGTGACGGTGATCGGTTGTCCGGAAACCACCGGCCCCACATAGGTGGCGCCGGGCACTCGGCCGCTACGGATCTCAGCGGTCCCTCCCGTGAAGACCGGGGTGAGGGTGAGGCTCTGGCCTGCCGTGATGGAGGTGGCGCTGGCGGTGAAGGAGGTGATCACCGGCGCAGGCAGCACCTGGACGGTGATGGTGTCGCTGACCGTCCCCCCCGCGTACCCCGTGGCGGTGCAGGTGACGACATAGGGTCCGGTGGACGAGGGGGTGACGAAGATCTCGTTATATCCGTTCCCGGTGCTACCCATGATCGTGCCGCCCTGGCTGAGGGTCCACTGGCAGCTCGAAGCGGGAACGTTGTAGAGGGTCGCGTAGACCCGCAGGGTGTTGCTCCCACCGACCGTGGCGTAGTTCAAGGCCGTGAGCTTGAGCTTCGGCGTCTGGTAGAGGGTGATGGTGGTCGAATTCATCGTGACCTGGGTGCCCGCGGCGTTGGTCACATACAGGGTGTAGAAGCCGTTCTTCGTGGGCTGGACCGTGATGGGGGTCCCACTGGTCACGGGCCCCGCGCCCTGGTTCACCCAGCCGGTTCCGTTGCTGAAGGTGGGTGTGAGGACGACGGAACCGCCGAAGGGGATGCTGGTCGTGCTGACCGTGAAGCTGGCGATGCCGGGAGCGGGCACGATGGCCACGGAGGTCTGGCCGGCGGCACTGGCGCCTGCGGCATTGGTCACGGTGCAGGCGATGCCCACCGTTCCGGAGGTCCCAGCGGTGTAGTGAAGGATGTTCGTCCCTTGGCCGCTGGTGATGGTTCCATTGGTCAGGGTCCAGGCGTAGGTGGTCCCTGTGGGGCCGTTCAGGACCGACGCGACGCAGTTGGCGGCTCCCGCAGTGACGGGGGATGCCGCGGTGATCGTGTTGTCCGGCGGCGCGACGGTCACCAGGCAGGTGGCCGTCGTCTGGGTTCCGGCGCCATTCATCACGGTCAATGTGTAGAGCGTGGTGACGGCGGGCCGCACCGTCACGGCGGTCCCGCTCGTGACCACGCCGACGCCATGGTCGATGCTGCCCGAGCCGTTCGAGAACCCTGCCGTCAGGGTCAGGCTTCCGCCCTGGTTGATGGTGTAGGTCGAGGGGCCGAAGGAAGTGATGGAGGGCGCCGGAACGACGGTCAAAGTCTGGGTCCCGGTCAGGCTGCCACCGGCGTTGGTGACCACGCACTGGAGGGTGAGGCTGGTCGCGGTCCCCGCATTGAAGTAGAGGGTGGAACCGGTGCCGTAGCCGGGAACCAGGGTGCCTCCGGTGACGGTCCACTGGTAGGTGGCGCCGCTCTGGATGGCCACGGAGGCGCAGAGGTTCTTGGCGTTCGCCGTGACCGTGGCGGGCGCCGAGATGGTCACCGTGGCCGTGCTGACGATGGCCTGCGTCGCGGAGCCGACGACGGAGGTGCCCGCGGCGTTGGTGACGGTGCACTGGAGGGTGAGCGTGCCCGTGGCGCCCGCGGTGTAGGTCACCTGATTGGTGGTTCCGCCGCCGGTGAGGGTGCCGCCATTCACGGTCCAGACATAGGTCGCCCCCGCCTGGGCCGGGATGAAGGCCGTCAGGCCGGCGGTGCCCGTGGTGGCCGAGGACGCCACCTGGATGTCCGCGAGGGGCGCGGGAATGACCGAAAGGCTCTGGGTGCCGGTGACCGCAGTGCCGATGCTGTTGGTCACCTGGCAGGTGAGCACGAGGGTGCCCGGATTGCCGGCGCTGAAGGTCACGGTGCTGCCGTTGGTGGCGGACGTGAGCGTGCCGCCGTTGATGGTCCAGGCGTAGGTGACCCCCGATTGCGAGGGCACCGAGGCCGTGAGGCCCGTGGCCCCGGTGGTGACGCAGGAGGGGCTGGTGAGGGTAGCGGTGGGGCGGGGAACCACGGTCTCGGTGGCGCTCCCGACGCTGGGGATGCCGAGGGGGCTCGTGGCCAGCCCGGCGATGGAAAGGGTGCCGCTACCGCCGGCCGTGTAGGTCAGGCTGGAGGTACCCTGGCCTGATGCAGGAGTTCCCCCCGCGAGAAGCCAGGCGTAGGACGACCCGGACAATCCAGGCATGGAGGTGATGAGTCCGGAGGTGCCGGACGAGACCTGGGCCAGGGCCGAGACGGTGGCATCCGGTACCATGCCCGCGGCGGCCGAGGCCTGGGGATCGAAAAGATCCGCGCTGCTGTACCAGGAGGAGCTGTAGGTGCCTCCGGCGATCACCACTTTCCCCGATGGGAGCAGGCTGGCTATGGGGTTCTGGCGGACCACGGGCTCAGACCCGATGAGCGTGAAGGTGCCCGCCACAGGGTCATACAGCTCTGCTGCGTAGCTCCCGTAACCCGCCAGGAGCACCTTGCCCGTCTGCAGCATCAGGCCCACGTGGTAGCAGCGGGCCCGGATCATGTTGCCTGAGGAGGAGAAGGTTCCGGTGGCGGGGTCGAAGAGTTCGGTGGCCTGAAGCGTGCTGGTCCCGTTGAACCCACCGGGAATGAAGACCTTGCCGTTGGGAAGGAGAATGGCCGGGAAGGCACGCCGCGCAGAGGCCATGCTCCCTGTGGTGGTCCAGAGGCCCGTGGCGGTGTTGTAGACCTCCGCGGTGGTCAACTCCCCGGAGTGGGTGCCGCCAGCCACGAGGACATTCCCGTTGGCGAGGAGCGCCGCCGTCTGCTGGTGGCGAGGGCCGCTGAGGCTGCCGGTCGCCGTGAAGGCGCCGGTGGACGGGTCGTAGAGCTCGCAGTTGACGAGGTCACTCCCGTTGTACCCACCGGCGATCAGGACCTTTCCGGAGGCCAGGAGCGTGGCGGTGAACAGTTCCCGCTTCGAGAGCATGTTCCCTGCGGAGCTGAAACTTCCCGAGACCGGGTCGTAGATCTCCGCCGAGGCCGTGATGGTCGCGCCGGACGTCCCCACGACCTGGCCTCCGGCGATCAGCACCTGGCCGTTCGGGAGCAGGGTCGCCGTGTGGAATCCGCGGGGCAGGAACAGGTTGCCCGTGGGCGTGAAGGTGCCTGTGGCAGGATCGAAGAGTTCGGCCTGGCTGGTGAAGACGCCCGTGGCGGTCTCACCACCCGCGACGAGCACCTTCCCGGTGGGCAGGAGCGTCGCGGACGAGAAGGTCCTCGGCACGGACATCGCGCCCGTGGCGGTGAAGACGCCTTGGGCGGCCAACGGAAGGGCGAGGATCGCCACGGCGGCGATCCCCATGCGGCGGAGCGGACGGAACATGCGAGAGGCTCCAGCGTGAAGGGCAGATAGGCAGCGGTTCACTTGGTCACCTCATCCACGCGGGAGGCGCTGGGAGAGGCCTGCGCCTTGGGCGCGCGGGGCTGGGCGGGCTTCCGGAGACGGCGGGGAATCCCAACCTTTCTGGCATGCCCGCGGGCTGCTGGAGTCTCGCCCCCCTTCGGTCCCGCCAGGGAGGGCGTCGCGCTGAAGGACTGGCCCGTCAGCTGATTCAGGTCGTTGTAGCTGGAGGTGGTGACGGCGCCGTTGATCTGCTCCGTGGTGCGGTTCCCGGAATCGTCGTAGCCGTAGCCATAGCTGCTCAGCACCTGGTTGGTGGCGCTGTTCGTGAGGGTGGCGCCGAGGAGCTGGCCGACGGGGTCGTAGGTGTAGGTGTAGACCGTCGGAGCCTGGGCGTCCGCCTGGCGGCTCCAGGACTGGATCTGGCCCGTGGCGTCGTAGGTGTACGCGAAGGTACTGATGTTGGAGGCGTCGCTCTTCAGGTTCTGGATGCTCTGGAGCCGCTTGTCCCCCGTGTTGTCGAGGTAGCTGTAGTTGGTCACCTGACCGTTGGGGTAGGTCATCTTCAGCAGGCGGTTGGTGGCGCCGTCGTAGGTGTAGCCGAAGGTTCCGAGGGGATTGGTGACGGTGCTGAGGCGGCCCAGGGCGTCGAAGGCCCGGGTCTCCGCCACGCCGTGGATGGACCGGCTGGCCACCCGGCCCAGTTCGTCATACCCGTAGGAGATGTCGCTGTTGGGCATGGGACCAGTGACGGTCGCGAGCCGGGTCGCACCGAGCGCGGGAGTCGTGGTGACGGGATTGTAGGTGTAGGTGGTGGTACCCGTCCCGCCCGTCGAGGTGGCCAGTCGGTTGTAGCGGCCGTCGTAGGTGTAGGCGGCCGGGGGCGTGGGGACGACGGCGTTGGTGTAGACCACCGTCCTCAGGTTGTCGTCGAGGAAGTAGGCGTAGCTGGTGACCTGCCCCCTGGCGTCCGTACGGTTGATGAGCCGGCCGGTGCAGTCGTAGGCGTAGGTGGTGGCGCTTAAGTCAGGGTAGATCTTGGCGATGACCCGTCCCTGGAGGTCCCGGGACCACAGGGTGATGTTGCCCTTGGCATCCACCAGGCTTTCCAGAGATCCGCAGCCGCACCAGTTCAGGTGGGTGGTCCGGCCCTGGGGATCCTGGACTTCCGTGAGCTGCCGCAGAGGGTTGTAGGTCATCAGGGTCCAGCGGTTCAGCCGATCCTTGGTGGAGCCCACGTCCAGGCGGTCGAAGACCGTCTGCTCCGTGGTGGTGTCTGGGTAAGTGACCTTGGTGCGGCGGTCCAGGGCGTCGTAGTCGTAGGTGAGGGTGTACCCGTCCGGATTCGTGACGGTATGGATCCGACCCACCGGGTCGTAGGTGAAGCTGGTGAGCGCCCCGGCCACCGGCCCCTGGACGCCCTGGAGGTATCCGCTCGCATCGTAGGTCAGCGAAGTGGTCTCGTGCTTGGGGTTTGTGACGGTGAGCAGCTGGCCGAAGCCGTTGTAGGTGAAGCTCGTCATCTGCCCCGAGGCGTCGGCCACCGTCACGGGCTTGTGCTGGGCGTTGTAGGTGTATTTCGCGAGGAGGTCGTCCTGTCCGCCGGTGATGTTGTGGACCTCGAGGAGATCAAGGCCGTCCGCGGAGTAGACGTAGCTCATCACCCGTCCGGTGGGGTCTGTGCTCTTCGTGACCTTGCCCCAGGCGTTGTACTCGAACTGGGACACCTGCTGGGAACCATCCTCCAGAACCCTCACCCGCTTGGAAGGCTGGCTTCCCGTGCCGGCGTGGATGGTGTCGGCCTGACCGGGGTAGGCCAGCCAGACGCGACGTTCCAGGGGCGCCTTGCTGCTCTCCAGCACATCGATCATCGTGGCGCCGTCGACGCTGTGCAGGTAGTGGTTGACCTTCGCCTTGGAGTAGTCGCCCGGATAGAGCGCCATGGCCCGCTTGTCCCAGAAGTAGACATTCCGGTACTGGAGATAGTTGTTCATGAAACCTGCGGGTGGGTTCGGGTCCGTGGCTGCTACGCCCGGGGCACCGTTGTAGAACTCCAGCCGCTCGGAATTGCCCATCGGATCCGTGGCGACCACCCAGGTCTGGTTGCCAGAGGTCCCGTTCCCGGTCTGGAAGGCCGTGGTCCCGTAGGGCGTGGTCATCGCATGGATGAAATCCGCTGGCGCGTTGGGCGACTGGGTGTTGGGGCCGTAGGCGAAGCTGGAGGTCATGCCCACGGCGTCGGTGATGCTCGCCAGGAGACCCGAGGCGGTGTAGGCCAGCACCGCGGTCCGGCCGAAGGGATCGGTGACCTTCGTGACCTTTAGGGGGTCCGAAGCGAGTTCATAACTCAGGGTCGTGACCTGACCGAGGGCGTCCGTCACCGTGATCAGCCGGAGCTGCGCATCGTAGGCGAAGGAGAGCGTGTTCCCCGAAGAATCGGTCTTCTGGGTCAGGAAGAGGTGGCGCGGATAGGTGGTGGCGCCGTCGGATTGCCCGTAGATCTCCTTCGACCCATCTGGCATCACCCTCGTGTAGGTGGAGTCCGCGTTCCGGATGAGCTGATCGTGGGTCTTGAACTGGTTGGCGTAGGTGCCCGTGGCGGAGTTGAAGCCGGTGTAGGACCGCTGGCCACCGGAGGCATTGAAGAAAGTCACGGTCTGGCCCACGGTGGTGGGATCGTCGGTGATGTAGGCGAGCCAGTCGAAATTCCACTTCGACCCCACATTACCGAATTGCATCGACTGGGGTTGGTATGCGTTCCGCTGGAAATAGGTCAGCGTGAAATGGACGGGGTATCCCCTTGGAGGGGCATAGGACACAGGCGTGTCGGTGATGGCCAGCGAAGTCTGGGCCTTAAAGTAGGCATAGCGAGGCATGCCAGAGCTATCCCCGGTTCCACCTTCTCCCCCGGAGCCACTTCCACTGCCTTCTCCTGAACCAGCTGGGCATGAAGGGCCATCCGGAACCTCCGGCCCCTCCGGCTTGGGCGGCACATTGCCCTTGCCCCAGACGGTCCGCCCTTCGGCATCTCCCACTCGCGCCCACCCCGTGGGAAGGGTGCCCTTGGGCACCAGGGCGTAGCCCGTGGCCTCATCGTCGAGGGCCGCGCGGGTGACCCAGATCTCCTCGCCAAAGGTCGGGTCCTTGACCAGGAAGCGCTGGCCCTCCTGCTTCACGACGGCGGCGAAGTGCCCCAGCTTCCAATGGACGAGGCTGGGGACGATCACCTCCGCCCCCGGCTGGCGCTTGGCCATCTGGAGGGGGATGCCGAAGGACTCGGCCCAGGCGGCGTTCTGGGCGAGCGAGGTGCCCTGCTGGGTGGAACAGGCGGTCTCAACCTGGGGCTTGAACGGCAAACCCATGGCCGCTCGGACGGCATCGAGGCCCAGAGGACCACAGCGGAAGGAGTGGGCCGCGTCGTGCTCCATGTTCCAGAGGCCTTCCCGGACGTTGTCCAGGCGCTCCCCCGCGGAGCCCACCAGAGTCCGGCCCTCGGCCTCCTTCAACAGTTCCTGGATGCGGTTCATGCGTCCGACCCGCCCATTCAGCTCAGCGAGCTCTGCCAGAGCGCGGTTGGCGATGGCGGCCTCGGCGGGAACAGTGGCCTTCTTGGAGAGGGACCAGGCCTGTTCCCACACCCCCAAAGCCTTGGTGTACCGGCCGGTATGCCGGTAGACGACGCCGACATCTGTCAGGAGGGAAGCGGCCCAGGGTGTGGACGGGTGGGCGTTAAGGAAATCGATCAGGGGATCCACCGCCTCCGTGACCCCCGTGGCTTCATAGCGCTCCAGCGCCCGGGCGAGCGCGGCGTTCTCCTCCGGCGTCGGTTCCCCTCCGATGGGAACGAGCGGCTCGGCCAGGACCTTGATACCCCGGAGATCCGCCACCGAAGGGCTGGCGGGAAGTGCAAGCGCCTTCCGGGGCGCCGGCACCGCTCCCGCGGCCAGCAGGCAGACCATGGGCAGGACCATGGGGCCAGGCCTCACAACCCCTCGCGCGGCGAGGGACAGAGCCGGACCGAAAAAAGGCGCAAGCGAACGCGGGGAGCGTCGGGTGGACATCGGCATTTCCTTCCATGCGCGCCCCGGGCAATCCGGTATTGCGCATGAAAAGTGTCGAAGGTCATTGCTTTCGAGCGCTGGTCCGGTTTTGAAATCCGGGGGTGGTCCGGCTTGAGGGCTCGTTAACGGATCGACGCGCGCTGGCGGTCATCCTCCTGGATCACCCGCTCCACCGGGTGGCGGAGGAAGGGGTTCAGGGAGAGGGCCTTCTCCAGGGCCCGGCGCCCCTCCTGATGCCAGTGGCCGCTTCGGGGATCCTTCCGGTTCCCGGCCCCCTCCGCGGCCAGCAGCAGCATCCGGCCTTCCTCGAGGCAGACCTGGGCATGGGTGGGATTCAATTGGAGGACCTTCGCCGTGTAGTCGATCCCTTGGCCCAGGAATCTCTCGAATGGGGTTTGGGTCGCCAGGGCCCATCGCACCCGCTCCCGGGCTAGGACGACGAAGTCCATGAGCGATTCCGGATCCTTGGGAAACCACTTCCTGGCCTCCTTCAGCTCCCGCTCGGCCAGGTCGAGGTCCGAGCTGGGATCCACGGAATGCCGGGTCTTCCATTCCGCCTGGACCATCGTGGCCTCGGCCAGGTTGATGTGCCCGATGTAGTTCATGGGCAGCAGCTCGATGCTCCGCTTCGAGGCCTCTACGGCAGCCTCGACATCGCTGGCCGGATCCAGACCAAGTTGAAGCCGATACCTGGCCCGGATGATGAGCAGATCCGCGAGACGACCCCAAGTGATATGCACCTTCGGGGAGAGCGACACCGATCGCTGGAAGGCCTCGATGGACTGGTTGTAGAAGGGCCGCGGGTCCTCCCCACGGCTCTCCGCGAGGACGCCTCGCCATTTGCAGGGGGTCCCCAGGCTGAAATAGGTCAGGGACGTCGGGTTGAGTTCCGCGGATTTCGTGAAACAGCGGATGCCCTCCTCGAGGTCCTCACGGGCCGAGTCCACGCCGTGGGTGACCTCGTACATCCCCAGGCCCGAATAGCACTGCCCCATGTTGTAGAGGATTTGATCCTTGAAGGGGGATGCCGGCATCAGGCCACGGTAGATGTCGAGGGCCTGGTGGGCGGCTGCGGAGAAATCCTGGCCGAGGAATCGGCGCCCGAGGATGGACATGGACGCCAGTGCAGTCGCCTTGGTGTTGAGCGCCCAGGTGAACCCCGGTTTCAGGGCCAGGGCCCGGTCCGAGGCGTCGACCGCGCGGCGGAGGGGGGTGATCATGTCACCTTCACTGGTCTGAAGGCGGTCGGACCATGCTACGAAGATGTTCGCCCGGCTCGTATAGGCGATCCAGCTCCGGGGAGCCAGCTGGAGATGGTGGTCCGAGGCCTGGAGGGCCTCCTGGAAGTCCCGCTCCATCGCCTTGTTCTGATAGGTGAGCGCGAGGAGATTCAGGAATTGGCGTTGGTCCTCGGCCTCGGATACCACCGGGGAACTCCGGGCCAGTTCCCGGGCGCGTTGGATGGAGGCTTCCATGCGGGCGAGCGGCGCCATGGCTTCTCCATACTTCCCGCCACCCAGAGCCCTTCGGACCAGGGAGGCCTGACCCTCGGACTCGAGCAAGGGGCCTTCAGCCTCCCAGGGGGTGAGTTCCTGGAGCTCCCGGGCCTTCTGCAGGGCGACCTCGACCTGCCCCTGGTGGAGGGCCATGAGCCCTTCGAAGTAGATTCGGCGTTCAGGACTCAGCGAGGCCTGGCCTTGCTCGAAGAAGCGGCGGGACGGCTCCGCGTAATCCTTGCGGAGGCGCTCAAGGACGCTGGAGGCCATCTCCTGGTCCACGAAGAAGGTCGCCATCGGGAATTGTCTGTTGTTGGAATGCTCGACCAGTTTCAGGAAATAGATCCGGCCGTAGGCCTCGCCCAGAGCCGCTGCCGCCTCGGGCGAATGGAACCCGGCGTTCCAGGCTCCCTGCAGGTGCCCCAGGGCTGCTTCGGGATCCCCCAGGATGAGGTTCGCCCGTCCGAGAGCGTACTCCCCGGGGCCGGTGGCGAGCCGCCCTTCCGATGCCATCCGGGATTCGATGCGGCTCATCCTCGCCCGGACCTTTTCCACCTCCGGCGTGATGTCGTGGAAGGGCATGCCGTAGGCATCCCGCAGCGCGACTTCGATTTCATCCGCCTCCCGCTGGAACTCCGCGGTGAGCCTCGCACGGGTGTTGACGAGGTAGATCTCCCGGAGCCCCAGGGCGGCAAACCCGATCAGGAGGACAAGGAAGACCAGGGCGGTCCATCCCACCAGACGGTGCCGCTGCAGAAGTTTCTTCAACCGGTAGCGGCGATCGTGGGCGAAAGCCTGCACCGGTTCGCCGGCGAGGTAGCGCTGGAGGTCGTCCGCCAGAGCCTGCGCGCTCGGATAGCGCTTCGCCGGGTCCTTGGCCATGCAGGTCTCGATGATCGCCTCCAGATCCTCCGAGATCGATGGATTCCGCCGCCGGATGGGAACAGGATCCCGGTTCTGGATGGCCTCCAGCAGCCCCTGGAAATCCGGCGCATCGAAGGGGAACTCCCCGCAAAGGCAGGTGTACAGCAGGGCCCCCAGGGAGTAGATGTCGCTCCGGCGATCGAGGGCCCGGGGATCTCCCCGCAGTTGTTCGGGGCTGGAATAGGGCGGCGTTCCCATGGGGCAGAGGGCGCTGACGCCAACGCCATCCTCGGTGACCACCATCCCGAAATCCGTGATGAGGGGGCGGAAACCTCCGCCTTCCACCGGCTGAAGGAGGATGTTTCCCGCCTTCAGGTCCAGGTGGATGAGCCCTTGCCGGTGCGCCGCGTGGACGCCCTCGGCCACGTCGCGCAGCATCCGTATCTTCGCCTGGAGATCCAGCGCCGGGATGGCCTTGTCCAGGGTGGCGCCCCGGGCGAGTTCCATCAGGATGTAGGCTTCCTCCCCGAGCTGGCCCACCTCGTGGACGCGACAGACATTGGGGTGTTCCACCTTCGCCTGGGCCCGGGCCTCGGCGAGGATCCGTTCCAGGAGGTCCGCGCGGGCCGCCCTGATGAATTTGAGCGCGACCCACCGCTGCAGCTTGGGATCGAAGGCCTTGTAGACCTTCGAGGTCGCGCCCTCTCCGATGAGCTCCAGGTCCTGGAAGCGGTCCACCGGAGCGGCTTCCCTGGGGATGGGGGGAGAAGTACCGCGGCCGGACAGAGCGGCATGGCGGGAACCGGACTCTTCCATGGCCTCATGACCGAGGACCACTTCCCACACCAGGGCATCGAGGCGGTCCCGGGTCAGGACACCCCGTGACACCAGGCGGTCCAGCCGGGGCCCGAAGCTGGTGGAATGCTTGAGGGCCTCCGGATCCGTCAGCGGCAGGGGATCCAGATCATCCCGGGACGCCTGGTCCAGGAATCCCCGATCCGAGGCCAGCTTCAGGATGCGGGATTCCAGGTCCAGGGAAAACATGGCGCCGACTTCGACCTCACATCCGATCCCTCGCCATCCATCAGGCAACGTCATCGACGCGGGAAGGATGAAGATATCATTGCGGCTCCCCATGCGGCTCAAAGACCTCCTGCTCCACCTGGACGACGACCCGTCCCTCCCGCCCTCCCGGCGGCTGGTGAACGCCATCGAACGGGCCATCCTGGAGGGGCGGCTCAAGCCCGGCATGGCGCTGCCCGGATCCCGCGTGCTGGCCGCGACGCTTGACCTGAACCGGAACACCGTCGTGGCGGCGCTGCATGACCTGGAGGCCGAGGGTTGGCTCGTTTCCGAACCCAACCGGGGGACCTTCGTGGCGGGACGGCCTCCGTCAGCCCCCCTGAAGGGCGAGGGGCCCCACGCCGGCGAGCCGGCCGGGAACCCA